>CBFGLP010001334.1:0-2719 GCA_965649595.1 uncultured Myxococcales bacterium
AGCTACGACTGCAACAGCTTCCGCGTGCTCGAGACCTGCAAGGTCGCGGGCGGGTACAACTTTGCGGGCGTCAGCCGAAAAGAGGACGTTATCCAGTTCGTCGGGCAAGACGAGCTGCACGCCAACTTTCCGGTCGGTGGGGCCAAGCTCGCGGCCGGGCTCGATCGCAACTCGGTGATCGACGTCGCGCTGGTGACCGTCGGCAAGCAGCGGACCTCCGCGGGCAAGATCAGCCGGGTCCAGCTCGAGGGTGACTGCGAGGGCGCGACTCACTTCGTCCGCTCGGCGCTGGTCGGGGCGTTCGCGGTCGGGACCGGCACGCGCGGGCACGCAGGTGCGGTCGCCGAGGTGTTCAAGCTCGGCGACGTCGGAGGCTCGAGCACCAGCGAGCACAAGTCGCTCAACCGCGACGGTGATCTCGCGGCGTGCGTCGCCGCCAACCCCAACGATCTCACGCCGCCGGCCCAGTGCCAGAGCCTGCTGCGAGTCGAGCTGGTCGCGTTGATCGACGACCCAGTCGAGCCCCTGCCTGGTGGCGGAGGACCGCCACCGCCCGAGCCGCTCGCCAACGTCTGCACGGCCGAGGGCTACGTGTGGGACGGAGCCAAGTGTGCACGCGAGTCCGATGCCAAGGGCTACCGCTGTGCCCCGCTCGACGCAGGCGAGTGCAAGGCTCAGTGCGAGATCGGCAACGCCGAGTCGTGCCACAACCTCGCGATCCTGACCGATCGTGGCGAAGCCGGAATCGCGGCCGATCGCGCGGCGGCGATCGCCTTGTACTCGAAGGCTTGCGAGGGCGGCAACCTCTCGTCGTGCACGACCTTGGTCTATCGGCTCGACTGGAAGGTCGAAAGTGAGCGAGCGATCGCGCTCTTGCAGAAGACCTGCGAGGGCGGTGACGCGATCGCCTGCCGCGTGTTGGGCAACGAGCTGCTGCGCGGTGACGAGCTCCCCAAGGACACCGCGCGTGGCAAGCAGACCCTCGCGCGCGCGTGCTCGATGGCCGAGCAGTACGCCTGCAGCGACCTCGCTTGGTACCTCTTCGACGCCGAGAATCAGCCGGATCAGGCGCTCGGGGTGCTCGAGGGCGACTGCAAGCTCGGCAACGGGACCTCGTGCTCGCAGCTGGGCGGCTGGCTGTCGCGCTGCGAGGACGGCCGCCCGCCCGGCATGATCCCGATCGAGGTGAAGGCCTGCGAGAAATTCCCGACCACCGATGCTGGCCGCGCGACGCTGGCGTTCGAGCGCGCTTGCCTGTCGGGCTTCTTCGGCGCGTGTAACTTCGCCGGTGATCGCTACGCGGCCGGCAAGGGCGTCACCGCCAGCGTCGAGAAGGCCCGCTCGCTCTTCGACGTCGGCTGCCCCAAGGGCTGGTACGCGTGCGGAAAGCTCGGCCGCATCTACGAGGAGGGCAAGGGCACGCCCGTCGATCTCCAAAACGCCTTCACCGCCTACGCCGAGGGCTGTGACGGGAGCCGAGACAAGGGCGACTGCTTCGACGCCGCCCGGGTGGCCAAGCAGCTCGGCAACGACACCGACTACCGCGCGCGGCTCGAGCAGGGCTGCAAGCTCGACTCGCGCCGAGCCTGTGACGAATACACCAAGCTGCTCGAGGACGAACAGCGCAATGACGAGGCCAAGGCGATCTACGGCGACGTCTGCGATCGCTTGAAAGAGCCGACCTACTGCAAGAACTTCACGCGGCTCGGCGGCGAGCTGCCCAAGGACTTCAAGACCTTCAAGCGCTCGCCCAATAGCGATCCAGATCAATTCTGAGCCCAACCAACGGCCCCCGGACGCTCCCGCCCCGCTGCACGCTGGGCGGGAGCGTCCGTTTTCCCTCACCCGCACACCCGATGACCCCACCTCGCGGTCGGGTCTCCCCCCATCGCTGGATGGGACGAAAATTTAGATAGCTAAAATTCGCCCGAATTCGGCGCCTCTGAGGCCGACCCGGTGAAACGCCGCATGATATTGCATTGGTGACACTTCAATGCATTCACGACCGGGGCCGCGGTCCCCGATCGGATGGGTATTCTAATGAGCCGGCCATTAGCCCCTGACGACAGTAATTCGAATGGCGACCCGTCTTTGCCCCCGCCAGCTGGCGATCCACCCGAGCCGCCCGACCCAGAGGATTGGATCGATCGATTCTCGACCAGCCCGCACGCGCTCTTGCGCCAATCCGTCGACCGCCACGGCGATTGTGTACGTGTTCGGCTCGGCGAGCACACAATCCAGATCTTCGCCGGCTACGCGGATGCCCGCACGATCTTGGTCGATCACGCCGACGACTTTGGCCCCGGCGAGCTCGCGCGAGCGCTCGGTCAGCTGACTGGTGCGACCGACGAGGTCTGGCGAGCGCTGCGAGAGGTCGCGGCGCCGCTGCTGGTCAGGCCGCAGGTCCGCGCGCGCACACCCGAGCTCGTCGCCCACGTCGAGCGGACGCTCGCCCGCTGGGACCAAGACGCGCTCGCGGGCGAGACGATCGAGCTGCTCGGCGAGCTCCGCCAGCTCTCGCTCGAGATCCTGCTCGGCGAGCTGGGCTTCATCGACCCGAGCCAGTTGCCCGAGCTCGAAGAGCTGAGCTCGCTGATCTCGTTGCTCGACGACGCCATCGATGTCCCGACCCGCTTTCACGCCCTGGATGAGCGCTTCGATCCGGACCATCGCGGGCAAGCACGGGTCGCTCGAGCGATCGCGCGGCTCGGCGAGCTGC
>CBFGLP010001335.1:0-1634 GCA_965649595.1 uncultured Myxococcales bacterium
GAAGAGAAGCGCCTAGCGATCCGTCGCCACGCGGGTCGCGTCGTTCATCTCGATCCCGCGTCGTCGCGCGAGCAGTACCGCTGGATGGAGCGCTTCGTCGCCTCGGTCCAGGACTCCGCGCTCAAGGAGCGGCTGATCCTCGCGATCGATGGCAAGGGCGCGTTCCGACGCTTCAAGGACGTGCTGCTCAGCTACCCCGTCGAGCGAGATCGCTGGTTCAGCTATCGCTCCACGCTGCTGCACATCTACATCAACCAGTGGCTGCGCACGAAGGACATCGCGCTCGGTGAAGATCCTCCCTGGGGGACGCCGGACCAGCCGACCGAGCCTGACATCCCGCTCGAGAAGCCCGTGGGTCGTCGCGGCGAGGGCCCGACCGAGACCCTGCGCAGCAAGGCCAAGGATCTCGTCGAGCAGCTGCCCGCGCTCGAGCTGCCCGCCGCGATCGCCTACCTGCGCTTCCTCGGCGAGCGCATGCCCTCGGTGCACGAGTAAGGGGCCATGACCGATGTCGGCTCAGCCGGGCGGGCGGGTTCGGACGACGAGCCCGGCCGCCTCGCGTTTCGTCGCTTCGTCGGCGTGAGCCTCGGCGGTGGTCGGGGCAAGACGACCGCGGTCGCCCGGCTCGAGCTTGCCCTCCCTCCAACGCCCGAACCGGGGAGCACGGAGCCCGAGCGAGCGATCTTGACCCTCGCCGAGGCCAGGGCTCGCTGGGGCCAGCGCGGCGGCGGGGAGGTGGCCGCTCGCGACGACGAGAGCAGCGAGGCGGCGTTTCGCGACGACGTGTTGTTGCGCTGGCTCGGCGACTGGGTCGACGAGCGCACGGTCGTCGCCTTCGATGCCCCGCTGACGCTCCCGCCCTGTGTCCGCTGCACGCTAGCGTGCCCCGGCATCGACGCGTGCACGGTTCCGGTGGTGGTTTGGATGCGTCGGCACGCCGAGCGACTGAGCATCCGTACGGGTCGCAGCGATCCGAGCAAGCCAGCGGTCACCCCCTACACCCAGCGCGCCACCGAGTTGCTGCTCGAGCGCGCGACCTTGCAGCCCCGCGAGGCGCTGGGTCAGGGCATGGGACCGCTCGCGGCTCGGGCCGCCTATCTGCGCCGCGCGCTCGCGCCCAAGCTGCGCTTGAACGAGAACCTGCTCGAGGTGCATCCGCGCGCGACGTTGATCCGGCTGTTTGGGCTGCGCGAGGAACGAAGGACCCGCCAGGGCGAGGTCCAGCGGACCTGGGACACCCGCAAGCAGATGCTCGGGCAGCTCGTCGAGGGCCTCGCCTTCGATCGCGTTTGGCCAGATCTGGTCGTTCGCAACGTCCACGTCTTCCACGCCGTGGTCGCGGCTTTCAGCGCGTACTTCTGGGCGCGCGAGGGCTGGCGCGGGCCGGCGGATCTGCTCGATGTGGATGAAGCGACGTCGTCGGACGAGGGGCCCTCGCCATCGCAGCGACTGATCGCGCCGATCGCCGAGCTCGGTGATCTCTGGCTCGAGGACGGCTGGATTTGGGCTCCCCCCAAGCGCTCGCCCAAGCGCTAATCCTTCGTGCACGGAGGTTGAGTCCGGGCGGCCTACGGCCGTCCTCCTCGACCTCCGTGCACTCCGGCCACTGAGTGGCCTCCGTGCACTCCGGTTGA
>CBFGLP010001336.1:0-6491 GCA_965649595.1 uncultured Myxococcales bacterium
GGCAAGACCGGCACCGCGGCCGAGAGCCGCGACGCATGGTTCGCGGGCTTCACCGAGGATCTCGTCGCGGTCGCGTGGATCGGCTTCGACACACCCAAGCCGATGACCCGCGAGAGCGGTGGTAAGGCGGCGCTGCCGATCTGGATGGCGGCCATGCGAGCGGCTCGCGAGCGGCCGCTGCCGGTCGCACCGGCCGAGCTCGCGCCGCCACAAAAGCCCTTTCAGCCGCCGCCGAGCGTCAGCGTGCGGACGATCGACAAGCAGTCCGGGTTGCTCGCACCGACGACGGTCGTGCACGCGGACGGGAGCGAGAGCCCGCCGGATCCCGCGACGGTGATGGAGGAGTACTTCCTGGCCGGGACCGAGCCGACCCAAGCAGCTCTGCCGGACGCGACCAGCAAGGCCGACATCCTGCTCGATCTCTACGGTGACGAGCCGGGCGAGCAGCCGAGCGGACCGCCACCCAGCGAGGACCCCGGCGCCGCCGAGCTCGATGCCAACGAGGCAGCGAGCCCCGAGCCCGCCGATCCGCAGCCCGAGCCAACCCCAGAAGCCGACAGCTCCGCGCTGCCGAGCATCGAAGACTGAGCCGACGAAGCAGCTACTCTGCCACGACCGCGCCCATGTAGGGCCGCGTGTCGAGCTCGAGCGCCGCGAGCACGGTCGCCTCGAGATCGGCCGGTCCTGCGGTGGCGAAGTCGACCCCTGCGAAGAAGCTGTCGTAGGTCTTGAGGATGGTCAGGTCGACGGGGAACTGCTCGTCGTCGAGCTCGAGCGGGTCGCCGCCGTCGATCTCCGAGATGTCGAGCCTGGCCACGACCTGCTGCTCGCTGACGACCTGGAAGGGAACGACCTCTTCCTCGCCGTCAGCGAGGGGGCGGCGAGCGGTGCCGTTGATGAAGATGGTCTTGCCGGCCACCTCGGGGTTGTCGGGGACCACGTGATCGTCGAGCTCTTCGTCCTCGATGTAGGGGGAGAAGTGGACCTCGACGCCGCAGAACGAGCCATCGTCGACGGTCACGGCTCCGAGCGCCAGCGACTCGCGATCATTGGAGACGATGAAGTCCTCGGCGCAGGGGCCCCAGAACATCTCGATCGGGGTGCCTTGCTCGCTGCCGCAGCGGATCAGATGAACCGCGGTCGTGGTGACGTAGACCTCGCCGAGGCTGACCGTCCAGCCCATGTCGTTGACGAACACGCGGGCGCTCTCGGCTGGTCCGTAGTTGGGGAAGCCGGCCGCGTCGGGAGTCCCAGCATGGGTCCCGAAGAACTTCACGGTCGCCACGGACTTGCCGTTGAAGAGCTCACCGAGGCGACACCCTCCTGCCAAGCTCGCAACCGAGATCACACACGCAAAGAGCGAGAGACGTCGCAGGCTTCGCATCGGGCCTTCGGAAACTAACAGGCCACACACTCGGGGACAACGACCCGCGGGCCGGCCCAACCTAGGATGTGCGTGAAAATCGCGGTCACTGGGGGGCAATAACGGCAATTTCAGACTGTCCGAGGGGACATAAACCCCCGTGGCTCGAATTTGTCACCCTTGCCGCGCGTAATCCGGATCCACACTGTGGCAAGGGGCGATCGCCGCTGGCCGTAAATGGACCTTGGCCTGTCCAGTATGGGTCCGCGGCCTCCTCGGTCCTCCTCGACGGTACAGTCCGCGCCGTGCCACGACCCGACCTCGCTGCCTGGTCCTCGAGCAACCCACACCGGCGATCCAAGCCGGGTGTGCTGGCGACGCTGCTCGTGTTTCTGAGCCTGCTGCTGCGTCCGGTTTCGGCTCTCGCCGAGACGCCGACCGAGAAGGAGGTCGGCTTCGAGCAGAGGGTCGACGCGGCAGTCGGGGTCGTCGTCGATGCGATGGCCTCGGTGCTGTTCTTCCCGCTGCTGGCGAGCGAAGAGTCGGCGGCCAGCGACGAGGTCGCGGACGAGGTGGCCGACGTGCTCGCGCTACGCGACGCGATCACGGCCAAGGGCTACTCGGTCGAGTCCGCGAACCTAACCCTCCAGCTGCCGGCTGCTCGCGTCAGCGAGGCCGAGGCCGAGGGGCTGCGGGTCGAGCTGCAGCCCGAGCTGGTCCCGGGCGCGCCGATCGGCCTGAAGGTCGAGCGCGTCGCGGACGAGTCGTTCACGGGCACCCGGCTGGTCGCGAGCCAAGGCGGCATCCCGGTGATCGTGCTGTGGCTGCTCTGCGGTGCGGTGTTCTTCACGCTGCGGATGGGCTTCATCAACATCCGCGCGTTCCGGCACGCGATCCGAGTGACGCGGGGCGACTATGACAACCCCGCGGACGAGGGCGAGGTCTCCCACTTCCAGGCGCTGGCCTCGGCGCTCTCGGCCACGGTCGGGCTCGGCAACATCGCTGGCGTAGCGATCGCGGTCGGCATGGGCGGGCCGGGGGCGGTGTTCTGGATCATCGTCGCTGGTCTGCTCGGCATGTCGTCGAAGTTCACCGAGTGCACGCTCGCGCTGATGTATCGCGAGAGGCGGCCCGATGGGCGCGTGCTCGGCGGGCCGATGACCTATCTGTCCAAGGGCATCGGCGAGCTTGGCTGGCCGAAGGCCGGCAAGGCGTTGGCGATCCTGTTCGCGGTGCTGTGCGTGGGCGGCTCGTTCGGCGGCGGCAGCAGCTTCCAGGTCAACCAGTCGCTCGGGATCCTGCGCACGCAGATCCCGGTGTTCGACGATCACCCCTGGGTCTACGGCCTGATCATGAGCGTGCTGGTCGGGATCGTGATCCTCGGCGGCATCAAGCGGATCGCCGCGACCGCCGAGAAGATCGTCCCGCTGATGTGCGGCATCTATGTCGTCGCCTGCTTGTTCATCCTGTTCAACAACGCGGCAGCGATCCCGAGCGCGTTCGGCCGCATCGTCGGCGAGGCGTTCACCCCCGCGGCCGGCCTCGGCGGCTTCATCGGCGTGCTGGTGATCGGGATCAAGCGGGCGGTGTTCTCCAACGAGGCTGGCGTCGGCTCGGCTCCGATCGCCCACTCGGCCGCGAAGACCGAGTACCCCGTGCGCGAGGGCATCGTCGCCTTGCTCGAGCCCTTCATCGACACGGTCGTGGTCTGCACGATGACCGGCCTGGTCATCGTGATCACCGGGGCGTTCGAGGCCCCCGCGAACTACGGGATGATCGCCAGCGCCGACGGTGCCGCGCTGACGGCCAAGGCGATGGGCGGCGAGATCAGCTGGTTCCCCTGGGTGCTGACCGTCGCGGTCGTGCTGTTCGCCTACTCGACGATCATCTCGTGGTCGTACTACGGCGAGCGCTGCTTCGTGTACCTGTTCGGCGACCGGGCCTCGACGATCTACAAGCTGCTCTACATCCTGGTCGTGTTCCTCGGCTCGATCGTCGCCGCGACCAAGGTGCTCGAGTTCGGCGACATGATGATCCTCGTGATGGGCGTGCCCAACATCCTCGGCTTGCTGCTGCTGAGCGGAAAGGTCCGCCGCGCGCTCGACGAGTACATGGGCAAGCTCCAGCGCGGCGAGATGCCGATCTACACCAAGGCCGGCAAGGCGAGCTGAGCGTGGAGCTGTTCACGGGGCCGAGCGATGTCTACGCTGGCGCGGACTGGGTCCGCACGATCGCGGTCCAGGATCGACCGAGCGGGCTGCGGGCGCTGATCGTGCTGAACTCGCTCGTGCGCGGGCCGGCCTTCGGTGGGATTCGTCGAATGGCGTACGCCGACGAGGGCGCGGCGCGAGCCGACGTCTGTCGCTTGGCTGCTGCGATGACTCGCAAGTGCGCGCTCGCGGGACTACCTGCGGGCGGCGGCAAGACGGTGATCCTCGATCACCCGGGCTTCGATCGCGAGGCCGGCTATCGAGCGCTCGGTCGGGCGATCGACGAGCTCGGCGGACGCTATGTGTGTGGGCCAGACGTCGGCACTGGCGTCGACGAGCTCGCGTGGGTCCGCGAGCAGACCCGGCATGTCGATCCCGCCGAGCACGACGCGGGCGCGGCCACGGCTCGCGGGGTGCTGGCAGGGCTGCGGGGGCTCTCCCGGGTCGTGTTCGGGGACGAGTCCGTTGCCGGTCGTCGCTACGTGATCCAGGGTCTCGGCGCGGTCGGTGGTGCGCTGGCGGCCGAGCTGGTCGCTCGCGGTGGAGTCGTGTCGGGCTGGGATCCCGATCCCGAAGCGCGGGCGCGGGCGCTCCAGCGCGGGGTCGTGCTGCTCGACGAGCAGCGGCTCTGGCACGAGCCTTGCGACGTGTTCATGCCTTGTGCGCTGGGCGGAGTGCTGACCGTCTCGCGCTGTGAGCAGGCGCCGTGGCGAGCGGTGTGCGGCTCTGCCAACAACCAACTCGGATCCGCGGACGCCGAGCAGGTCTTGTTCGCGCGTCGGATCGCCTGGGCGCCCGACGAGCTGGTCAGCGCGGGCGCGGTGATCCAGGGCGTGCACGGGTACTTCGAGGGTCCAGCCGGTCGGGCTCGGATCGAGCGCGACATCGCCTCGATCGCAGACACCTGCGCCGCGCTGCTCGATCAGGCCGAGCGCGAGGGACAGCTGCCTGGACGGCTCGCGCGGGCCTGGGCCGACGCTCGGCTCGGCGAAGCATCGCGCGGATGACCAGCGCGGGTCAGCGACGACCCGGGCCAGCCTGGACGACGCGCGCGCCCGCGGGCGCCTGCGCCTCTGGCTGCTCGGGTGCGGGGGTGGCAGTCGGAGCCTCTGCCTGGCGCCGGACCAAGATCATGCGCAAGCCAGTGAGCATCGTCGCGAGTGGGACCACGTCGGTGATCGGCAGCATGCAGTAGATCGCCCCGAGCAGCGCCAACGCTGACGCACGGCGCAGCGGCACCCCGATCGACAGCGTCAGCACCAGCGTCAGCACGCCACCGACGAAGAAGCCCGCGACCAAGCCGGTCGGGCCGATCATCGCGAGGTCGGCGAGGTCGATCGCCAGCGCGGCGAGGATCGGTGCCCAGCCCGATCCTCGCTGCTCGGCCAGCGCGGTCGTGGTCCGGCCCAGGGCAGGACGAGGCGGTCGGGTCGGGGAGGTCCCTTCGGCGCTCACGGAGACTGAAGGTGAGTCGAGATTTTCTCCGGGCAACCGGTCATGGCGCTCCCCCCAATTGACGGCCATGCCAACCGGCGGCGAGCCTGAGCCGGATGCAGCGGTCTCGGCGGCGTTTCCTGTGCGATCTCGGAGCCATGGGTCAGGTCGGCCTCGTGGCCAGCGTGGTCGGCTGCTCGCGCTCGCGTGGCGAGATCCTCGAGTCACCCACCACGATGGCCGACGATCGCTTCGCCGATCTGCGGGGCGCTTGCGAAGGTGTCCCCGCGATCACGCGCGACGAGCTCGAGCAACGCATCGAGCGAACCCACGCGCGCATGGGCGAGCTGGGCCTCGACGCGCTGATCGTCGAAGCCGGCCACGACATGCGCTGGCTCGGGGGCCCGCGTTGGGGTCGCAGCGAGCGGCCGCTCTTGCTCGTGGTCCCGCGCTCGAGCGAGCCGATGCTCGTTGGTCCAGCGTTCGAAGCCGGAACCTTGCGCAGCCACGCCGGCGGGCTCGAGCCCGCGCTGCACACCTGGGAAGAGCACGAGGATCCCTACGCGCTCGCGCTCGCCCGCCTGCGCGAGGCGAGCGGTGCGAGCACGCCTCGGGTCGTCGCGCTCGGGGACGACACCCGTCTGTTCGTGGTCGAGGGCCTGCGCAGCCACGGCGCCGCGATCGAGTGGCGCTCCGCCACGCCCTTGCTCGAGCCGCTGCGCCGGCGCAAGAGCCCGGCCGAGCTGGCGTTGATGCGGCGCGCCAACGAGGTGACCAAGCGCTGCATCCAACGCGCATCGACCTCGCTGCGCGAAGGCGTGGCCGAGCACGAGTTTGCGGCCGAGATCGTCGCGGCTCAGCAAGCCGCGGGCCTGACCGAGTGCTGGGTGCTGGCGCTGTTCGGGCCCAACGCCGCGTTTCCGCATGGCACCCCGGAGGGCCGCAGGCTGAGCGCCGGTGATCTCGTGCTCGTCGATACGGGCGGCTTCCTGCACGGCTACGCCAGCGACATCACCCGTACGTTCGCGTTCGGAGAGCCGCGCGAGATCGACGAGCGCCGACGCAAGGCCTGGGACACGGTGCGTGCGGCCCAGAGCGCCGCGCTCGAACGGATCCGTCCCGGCGTGCGCTGTGCCGAGGTCGACGCGGCCGCGCGGGCGGTCATCGCCGCGGCTGGC
Organism: uncultured Myxococcales bacterium; assembly: GCA_965649595.1. Classification (GTDB taxonomy): domain Bacteria; phylum Myxococcota_A; class Polyangia; order Nannocystales; family Nannocystaceae; genus Plesiocystis. Next base: position 6,186 of record CBFGLP010001336.1, read on the forward strand.
TTCGACGCCAACTATCGTCACTTCACCCACCGGCTCGGACACGGGATCGGCATGCAGGTCCACGAGGCGCCCTACCTGGTCCGCGACGCCGAGCACCTGCTCGAGCCCGGCAACACGATGTCCAACGAGCCGGGCATCTATGTCCCCGGCGAGTTCGGCATTCGGATCGAGGACATCGTCGCGGTCAGTGATGACGGCTGCGAGGTGTTCGGCCCGCTCGTGGGCTCGCTCGAGTCGCCGTTCGGCTGAGCGACCCGAGCCGGCTGGAAACACTCGGTCGACCTCACGGACCGTCCTCGCCAGCGG
>CBFGLP010001337.1:0-5168 GCA_965649595.1 uncultured Myxococcales bacterium
GCATCGAGCTGCCGCCGCTGCGCGAGCGGGGCAACGACGTGATCCTGATCGCCCGCTATCTGGTCGGCCGGTTCACCAAGGAATTCGGCAACCGCTTCGATCCGCAGAGCTGCTTCGACGAGGGCGCGATCCGGGCGATGATCAACTTCTCGTGGCCGGGCAACATTCGCCAGCTCGAGAACCACCTCAAGAAGGCGATGGTGCTAGCGGAGGGCCCGCGGATCGGCGCCGCCGACCTCGACCTCGACATCCCGGTCGGGGTCGACTCGCCCGAGGGCATCGTGCCGCTCGCGGAGGCCCGCGAACGCTGGCAGCGCGAGTACATCAACAAGATCCTCGCGCTCAACAACGGCAACCGGACCAAGACCGCGCGCGACCTCGGCGTCGATCCGCGGACGATCTTCCGTCACCTCGAGAAGGAGAAGTCCGAGCCGTGACCACGCCAGTCAGCCGCCGCCGGCTGAGGCCGTCCGACAGTTGGCCGGTGTGGGCCTCGCTGGCGATCGGTGGCGGCGTCGCGCTGGCCTGCATCATCCCAGACCGGGAAATCGTGGTGTACTCGACGGAGCAGAACGACCACGCGGTCCGCTTCGTCGAGGGTATCCCGCTCGACGTCGACGCTGGCTGCGCGTGCAACTCCAACACCTGCGAGTGCCCGATGCCGGCCGAGGACTCGCTGCCGACGTTCCTCGATCCGAGCCTGGCCGACTACAAGTTCTGCATCTGCAGCGAAGGCCGAGTCGATGACAATCGACTCAACGGCTTTCAGCTCTTGGTCGAGGATGCCGACGAGTTCGAAGGCGAGGCCAAGGACCGGCTCTACGCGGTCGCGCTGCTCGACTGGGACCCGAGCAGCGGCGAGCCAGCGTTCGACTACGTCGCGTATCGGCGGCAGCGAGACCCTCGCACGCCGCTGCCGGAGAACGCCGCCTATACCTACGACACGACCGTGATCAAGCGCCCGCGCCCCTGGGTGCGCGCGGTCAACCTGTTCGACGAGAACGGCCGCTTCGATCTCTGCAACGGGGCTGGCTTCGCGATCGAGCCTGGCTTCCACACGCTCTCGGTCATGGTCAGCGATCGGTTCTGGTTCACGACCACGCCCGAGCTGAACGCCGAGAGCGACACCGCCGACGAGAGCGACACCATCGGGTTCGAAGCGCCCGACCCGGTCACGCTCGATGGCGTGCCCGACATCGCCGAGGGGGCGACCTACGACATCCAGTCGACCGTGTTCTACTGCCTCGCCGAGGGCGAGATGGGGTGCGGATGCGTGGACGAGCCCAACTGACGCTTGCCGAGCGGGCGTGGGGCCCAGCGCTGGCTCGGGCCGCGGCTTGGGCCGCGTTGGTGATGCCCATCGCCTGCAGCACCATCGCCGACGACCCGCCGCCCGAGTGCCAGTCGGACGCCGACTGCGATGACGACCAGGTCTGCTCGCTCGGCCAAGGTGGCATCTGTGTGCTTCGCCGGCAGCCGCCGCTCCCGGTGCTCGGGTTCTCGATCGACGAGGGCGCCTTCTCGCTCGAGCTGCAAGGCTGCGACCCCGAGGTCACGCTCGAGGGCGGCGGCAACGAGCTGCGCGTGCAACGACGGGACCTGCTCGCCCGCAATTTCGCGTTCAACGTGATCTCCGAGCGCGAGGTCGACACCTGCGAGGAGTGCCTGGGCAGCTGCGACACCGAAGCGCTGCTGTGCCGCGAGCCCGTCGACGCCAAGCTCCAGCTCCGCCAGAGCTCGCGCTTCAACTTCACGGCGCTGACCAGCCCCAAGGGCGATCACCTGGTGCCGGTCGATCCGCCGCTGCCCGCAGGCGAGCTCCCGCCCCCCGTCACGCTGGCTTGGCCGAGCTACGACACGCCCGATCCGGCCGCTCACGCGGCGACGATCCTCGACACCGAGCACATCACCAAGACGATGACCGATCCGACCTCGGAGGCGACGCTCCGACGGGTCATCGCGCAGGAGCTCACGGTCCCGCTCGACGAGGACACGGTCCCGCTCGAGGTCGTCAGCCTGCAGCGCTGTCGACGAGGCTTGTTCGGCGAAGAGAGCGTGGTCCGAACGGTCTCGGGCACGCCGGTGAACGGCGCGCTGATCGAGTTCGAGCACGCCGAGCCGATCGCGACTGCGTCGACGGTGCTCGGGGGCGTTGGGGCCACCTGCGACGAACACGAGGACTGCCCGATCGGCTGGGCCTGCGGCGACCAGGGCAGCTGCGGCCTCGACTTGCGCGGGGTCCTGGCCGGGACCACCAAGGGCTTCACGGACGAGGAGGTCATGCAAGGGACGTCGGCGGGGGCGTTCCTCGAGGCGTGGATCTACACCTACTGCGAAGGCATCGACGCTGGAGCCGACCAGGATCCGCTGCGACGCGAGTTCGAGGTTCGCGTGACGCCGCCGGCCACGAGCGGGCTTCCGGCGGTCGTCTACGAGCACACCCAACAGTTCCCCGATCCCTCGTCGCCCGGTGCATCCCGCTTGCTCCCCTTCAAGGACGGCTCGCAAGAAGAGGCCAAGGTCGGCTACCTCTGCTTGCCTGACTGGGAGCCCGCGCATCCGGTCAGCTTCGACGTCATCGGCACCCCGGTGAAGCTGATCCAGAATCAGCTCGGCGACTATCGCTGCTGCTCGACCGAGTGTCTGCCGACCCTCGATCCCGACGGCAACCCGACCCCGCCGCCGATCGACGAGACCTGCAAGACCTTCCAGCGGGTCCGCTTCTCGACCCGCTGGGTGCTCGACATCGAGGCGGCGACGACCTGGGCGTTCGCGGGCTGCATCCCGACCGGGCAAAACGAGGACGGCTCGAACGGCCGCTACGTCCGCGACGTGCAGACCTGCGCGCAGCAGCCCTGCAGCGTCGACCTCACCCCCGGTGCCGCGGACGAGCAGAGCCGCAGCTACACGGTCGAGATCCTGCAACCGCCGACGTCGGTGTTCCGCTCCGCGCGCTACCAGCTCGACATCGGGCCCGACACGACCGAGCTCGAGCCCTTCGTCCTGCAGCCCCGGGTGCTGCTGCGCGGGCAGATCGTCTGCGCCGAGGGCAGCGAGGACGACTGCCTGGCCCTCGACGCAGTGGTCGCGGTCGAGCGCCTGCGGACCGACACCGACGAGAACAACCCGATCGGGCCCTTCTACTTCGACGCTCGCGTCGACGCCGAGGGTAACTTCGTGCTGCCGGTCGAGCCCGGCCTCTACGTGATCACCGCCTATCCAGGCAGCAATCTGCCCGGCGGACCTGCGCCCTTCCAGATCGTCGACCTGCGCGAGACATCGTCGCTCGTGCAGCTGGTCGACGGAGTGCCGACCGCTCAGCTACCCGAGCCGCTCGAGCTCGACGCGGGCGTGCTGGTCACCGTCCTGCTGCGGGACTTCGACAACAACACCAGCGTCGTCCCGCTCGACATCGGCTCATGGAAGGACAACCCGGCGTTCGCCGACTTCGACCTCAACGACGTCGACACCTGCTACGGCGGGTCGCCGCGGCGAGGCTGTCAGATCCGACGCCTGATCTCCGGACCCGCGCCGACCTTCCTGCTCTTGACCAAGCGACTGCAGGTCACGGCGCGAGGGGGCGGACCAACGAAGTGCAGCGAGGGCTGAGCCTCCGAGTCAGGCCGAGCCTCTCGACGCCCACGCTGGCGTCGTAGGCCAGCTCGATTCGCGCCCATCCCGCTCGCACTGTCGATCCCTCGACCGTGCGCCACCTCGCAAGGCCGCTGATCGAGGCTCTGGACTGCACCAAAGAGCGTGGCGCCCGATCCATCAGCTTGACCCGCCGACGGGGGTCTGAAAGACTCGCGGCACTGACGAAGCCTCAATCACCGAGCCGCAATCGCGTGTTCATGTGGCTCCGGATCGGCGGGACGGTCGTGTTGATCGTGTTCGCCCTCTGGGGGGTGGCTCTCGGTCTCTGGCAGCAGGTCCCCGACCTTCCGCCCGAACAAGCCGACTGCCCATACCGTGTGGAGCTCATGCGAGACCGACTCGAGACCCTGATGGATCGTCCTCCCAGCGAGGCGTCCCCAGGCTCCGAGGCCGACCAAGCGTTTTTCAACCTCCTCCGCGAGACCGACGCGGCCTGTGCCGATGCGAGCCCCGACCTGGCAAACAAGCTCGAGCGTATCGCCGAAATCTACGCTCGTGACCGGGACCGGAGGCGGGAAGCGGCCGAGGCGCGTGCGATGCTCAGCGCGCTCGAAGGTTCCTCTCGATGACCGAGCCCACCGGGTCCGAGCCCACGCCGGACCAAGCGCAGACCTCCACCAACGACCTCCAACAACCCGACTCGGGTGCTCCCGAAGCACCCGTCGCCGAGGCGCCGATCACCCCGGCGGCCGTCGCTGTCGAGCCCGGTGACCCCGCCGAGCTTCCCGCGACGAGCCGCGAGGTTCCGGCACCAAACGGTACGGCCAGCGGGCTGACAACGACGGGCATCGAGCCAGTCGACTCGAGCGATCCGGCCGGCCTCGGTCGCGCTCCGATCGAGGTGCCCGAGCCGACCTCGGAGCCGACGAGCGAAGCCGCGGCGATCGAATCCGTGGCCGAAGCCGACGCCCACGCCGAGTCCATGGCCGTCGCCGAGGTCGAGCCCCCGGTCGCCGAGCCAGAGCCGCAGACCTGGCCGCAGACCTGGGAAGAGCTCGACCTGCCCGAGCGGTTGCTCAGCGCCGTGCGCACGCTCGGTTGGACCAAGCCGACAGCCGTGCAAGCGCGCTGCTTCGGCACGATGGTCGCCGGTCGAGACGTGCTCGTGCAGTCGCAGACCGGCAGCGGCAAGACCGGCGCGTTCTGTCTGCCCTGGCTGGCCAGCCGGTTTCAGCCCGGCCCTGCCAAGCAAACTGGCGTGCAGCTGATCGTCCTGCTGCCGACCCGCGAGCTCGCCAAGCAGGTCTGCGACGAGCTGGTCCGACTCGCGGCCGACACCCCCGTCGCCGTGCTGCCGGTCTACGGCGGCACCGCGATGGCCCCACAGCTCGACGCGCTCTCGAAGGGTGTGCACGCGGTCGTCGGCACGCCTGGTCGCGTCCTCGATCACATCCGTCGCCGCTCGCTCGATCTCTCGCGCGTGCGCACGGTCGTGCTCGACGAGTGCGACGAGATGCTCTCGATGGGCTTCCTCGAGGACATCCGCTCGATCCTCTCGGCGTGCCCGAGCGAGC
>CBFGLP010001338.1:0-2542 GCA_965649595.1 uncultured Myxococcales bacterium
GATCCACCAGCCGCGTGATCAGCTCACCATACGCCACACCCGAGTGCCCCATCATCTTCGGGTACATGCTGATCGTCGTGAACCCCGGCATCGTGTTGACCTCGTTGAGCCAGGGCATCAGCTCGCCGCGCTCGACCAGGAAGTCGACTCGCGCCAAGCCAGCGCAGCGAGTCGCACGGAAGGCCTTGAGCGCGAGCTCCTGCAGCAGCGCGATCGTGTCCTCCGGCAGGTCGGCCGGGATCGCATAGGTGGCGACGTCGTCCTCGTACTTGTTCTCGTAGGTGTACCACTGGCCCTTGGGCAGGATGATCTCGCCGGGCTGCGAGACGATCGTGTCCGAGCCGCCATCGCCGAGCACGGCGAGCTCGATCTCGCGGGCATCGAGGCCGCGCTCGATGATCAGCTTGCTGTCGTAGCGCAGCGCCAGCTCGAGCGCGACGTCGAGCTGCTGCATGGTCTCGACCTTGCTGACGCCGACCGACGAGCCCTGGTTGGCCGGCTTGACGAAGATCGGGAAGCCCAGCTCGATCGCGGCCCCGTGCGCGCGCGCGCCCGCGTGGGCCTTGCCCTCGATCGCTACGTCGAGGCTGATGCCGGGGGTCACCGGGATGTCGTAGGGCGGCGCGCCGACGTGGTGCTTGAACGCGCCCTTGTCCATGCACAGCGCCGAAGCCAGCACGCCCGAGCCGACGTAGGGGACGCCGTAGACCTCGAACAGGCCCTGGAAGGTGCCGTCCTCACCGAAGGGGCCGTGCAGGAGCGGGAACACGCAGGCGCACGAGCGCAGCAGCGACCGCAGATCCTCGACTGGCTCGCCCCGCTCGACGAGCTCGGCGAGCGGGCGATCGATCGATCCGGTCCGAAACTCGCCGCTGCGCGTGACCGCGATAGCGACTGGCTCGAAGCGCGAGCGATCGACGGCGGCCAGCACCTCGGTGGCGCTGCGGATCGAGATCTCGTGCTCGGAGGATCGGCCTCCGTACATCAGGGCGAGACGCTGCGTGGTCATGGGCGGCGAAATCTATAACGCCCCCATCTCTACGCAAAATCCCTGCCTGGCTCAGGAGGCCGCAAATAGCCTAGCGCGAGCGCAGCAGCAGCATCGCCACGCGATCCTGCATGCTCCGGGCGGCCGCGACGGACCCGCCCTGGACCAGCACGGTGAACGCGAGCGTCCGCTCTCCCCGGACATCGTGCACGAGGCCAGTCAGCGTGCAGGCGTCCGCGTAGGTGCCGGTCTTGGCCTGCAGTCGAGCGCCCGCCGAGGGCACGCGATGATGCAGCGTCCCCTCGCCGCCGGCCTCGGCCAAGATCGAGCGCAGGGCCTCGGCGCCCGAGCCCGGCCGCTCGCCGAGCGCGAGCACGTCGCCGAGCAAGCGAGCCGTCAGTCGACCCTCGAGCGAGAGACCAGAGCCGTTGACCACGTGGGCGCGCTCGGCCTCGCTCGGGCTGACCGCGGCGATGAAGCGCTCGAGCAGCTCGACGCCGGCGGCCCAGCTGCCGGGCTCGCCGGTCGCCCGCCACGCGAGCGTGCGCAGCGTGTTCTCGGCGGTGAAGTTGTTGGACCAGCGCATCGCCGAGCCGAGCGCGTCGACCAGCGGCGCCGAGTGGTGAAGGGCGACCGGCTCGGCGTCGTGCGGCGCCTCGCCGCGCTCGACCGGCAGCGCGTCGGCTTCGCTCAGCTCGGCGAGCTGCAGCGCGAACACGCCACCAGTGAACAAGCCGGGATCGTAGACGCGGCGGCGCAGGTTGACCGAGCCGCGTCCAGCCGGGAGCGCGCCGCGGACCTGCACGATCGTGCGGCCATCCTCGCCGGCGACCGTGTCGATGTGCAGCCACCCATCGCCCGTGGTCGCGCTGGCCTCGATCGTCACGAAGGGGCTCTGCGGCTCGACGCTGACCGACACGGGCTCACCCGACCGACCTGGACGCGCGGTCACGACGAGCGTCGACCACTCGACCGAGAGCGCGCCGCTCGGGGCTTCGTAGCTCTCGCCCGGGCCCTGCGGATGAAAGCCGGGGCCGAAGCTGTCCGGCGTGAACACGCTGTCGTCGACGATGATCCGACGGACACCAAGGTGCTGGCCTCGCGCGACGACTTGCTCGGCAAGCGTTCGCAGCTCGGCGGCGTGGAGCGTCGGGTCACCCTCGCCGCGCAAGAAGAGCGCGTCGCCGCGGCGCAACACTCGAGTCGTGAAGCGATAGTCGGGGCCGAGCAGCTCGGCCGCCGCGGTCGCGGTCACCAGCTTGTGCGTGCTCGCGGGGTTGTGCGGGCGCTGGCTGGCGAGGTCGACCAAGATCGCGTCGCGCTCGAGATCGCGGACCTCGACGGCAACCTCGGCGGACGGACCGAGGCGGCGTGCGAGCGCCTGGATCTCGCGCTCGAGGATTGGATCGCTCGCGTGCGACGCCTCGTGCGTGCGAACGCGAGCGAGCGCGTCGAGGCGGGCGGCGATGCGGGCCTTCCAGAGGGCGCGCTCGGGATCCGGGTCGGGGTCGAGGGCGATCGAAGGCTCGACGGTCCGAGTCGCCGCTCCGCTGG
>CBFGLP010001339.1:0-9373 GCA_965649595.1 uncultured Myxococcales bacterium
GACGAGCGCGGTCCCACTGCAGGGCAAACCCGAGCCGTACGAGCGGTCCGACGCTGGGAAGATCGCCGAGCGAGATACCGCCGTGAGCACGCAGGGCGAACGCGATGCGGCGAGCTCGCTCGGGCTCGGGCGGTGGATCGATTGGTGCGGGCTCGGGCTCCGGTTCGGGCTCGGGCTCCAATTCGGGCTCGGGCTCCAATTCGGGCTCGGGCTCGGGCTCCAGTTCGGGCTCGGGAGGTGCTTCCGCCTGCTCCACCTCCTCGGCCTGCTCGGCCTGCTCGACCGCGGCCTCGCTGGCGGCCATGCGCTCGAGCACGTTCGGATCGATCGTCATCGCCGCGAGCAAGGCCGCCGCCTCGGCCAGCACCTGGCAGTCGTCGCCGACCATCGAGCGCTGGCGTGTGGCTTCTTCGCTGATCGTCCACAGGCGCAGGTCCCAGCGCCCGTCCTGCTCTTGCCGCACGCGTGCGATCGCCGTGAGCCGAGCCTGATCGTAGCTCTCCAGCGAGGCCCCGAGCAGGCGCTCGAGCTCGGCGAGCACCTCGGCTTCGCTCGGGCAGCGCTGCTCGGGCGCGTCCCAGCGAAACTCGACCCCCGGACCACTCGGGGACTCGGGCGCGCCCGCGTGAGCGGCGGTAGGGCTCCCGAACAGACCCATCACGAGCGCGCAGGTCACTGCAATTCGGGAGGGAGAGAGCCCGCGCATCGACGGCCTATCCTAGCATCCAGAGCCCTTTGGGCGTGATAGCTTCGCGGCCTCCATGCCCTACCAGGTCACGCGCACCGACACCGGTCAGTACGTGCTGCAGGATCCCGCCAGCGACACGGTGGTGATCGACGACGAGCTCGCAGCCGGGTTTGCGAAGCTCGAGGCGATCGTCGCCGAGCGACCCAAGCGGAGCGCCAGCGAGCTGCCGACGATCCAGACCACGGGCGCGGGCTCGGCTGGACGTGCGGGCGCGTTCGAGTTCCGCGGGGGCCCACGCTACACCCCGATCCTGCTCGCGGTCGTGCTGCCCTTCGCGTGGCTGCTCGCGCTCTACCTCGTGCTCGCGCACCTGCTCGCCGAGTACGGCCTCGACCGCGCCGAGGCGGTCGACACCCAAAAGAAGATCGAAGAGCTCGAGCAGGAGGTCCAGGCGCTGCGCAGCGAGATGGCGGGCTCTCCCCGCGGCGGCAAGTCCAAGCCCAAGCGCACGCCCAAGCCCAAGCAGCCGATCGAGGCCGAGACCACCGCAGGCGCGGCGCCAGCCGAAGACGACGTGGCCAAGGACGCAGCAGGCAAGCCCGAGCCGGCTCCCGCCAAGGGGCCGAGCTAGCCCCCACGTCGACGAGCCCAGCTCTCGCTCACTGCCCGTTCACTGCATAGACGCGCCGTGGAATTCAACTCGCTCGAGTACGTCCTGCTGCTGATCGTCACGTGCCTGCTCTTCTTCGGAGCCGGGTACCGGGCGCGGCTGATCGTGCTGATCGCAGCGAGCCTGGTCTTCTACGCGGCGTGGAGCATCCCGCTGCTCGGGCTGATCGTGCTCTCGTCGCTGGTCGACTACGTGGCCGGACGAAAGCTCGGCGAGCTCGACCACGCGACCGCGCGCAAGCTGGTGCTCGGTGTCAGCCTCGCGCTCAACCTCGGGCTGCTCGGCTACTTCAAGTACGCCAACTTCTTCCTCGCGAACATCCACGAGCTGTTCCCGATGGAGGAGGGCAGCGCGAAGGTGCTCGACATCATCCTGCCGCCGGGCATCAGCTTCTACACCTTCCAGACGATGTCCTACACGATCGACGTCTATCGACGGAAGATCGAGCCGACCTCGTCGTTCCTGCGCTTCTTTCTCTACGTCACGTTCTTCCCCCAGCTGATCGCCGGTCCGATCGAGCGAGCCGGGCACCTGCTCGTGCAGTTCGATCACGCCGCGGCCCGCCGCTTCCAGGTCGACAACCTGGTCAGCGGCGCGCAGATGATCGTGTGGGGGACGTTCAAGAAGGTCGTGATCGCCGACCACTGCGGTCGCGTCGCCGACCAGGTCTACGCGGACCCCGGCATCTACGACGGCTGGTCGGCGTTGATCGCGACCTACGCGTTCACGCTGCAGATCTACTGCGACTTCTCGGCCTACTCGGAGATCGCGAGGGGCTCGGCGCGGATCTTCGGTATTGATCTAATGCGCAACTTCGACCAGCCCTACCTGGCCGGGAACATCTCGGAGTTCTGGCGGCGCTGGCACATCTCGCTGTCGAACTGGTTTCGCGACTACGTCTACATCCCGCTCGGCGGCAGCCAAAAGGGCAAGAGCCGCACGCTCGCCAACCTGACGATCACGATGTTCCTCTCGGGCCTGTGGCACGGGGCGGCGTGGACCTTCGTGGTCTGGGGGCTCTTGCACGGCGTGCTCTTGCTGCTCAACGCGCTGGTCGGCAAGGACCTCCGCAAGCGCCTGCCGCAGGGTTGGCTCATGCGCGCGAGCTTCTGGCTGCTGACCTTCCACCTGGTCGTGATCGGCTGGATCCTGTTTCGCGCCGACAGCATCGCGGACTTTCGCCTGGTCATGGCGTCGATCGGCGAGGCGTTCGCGGGCTTGGTGGTCGGCGGTCAGGGACCGACGCAGACGCAGTCGATGTTCTTGCTCGGCGTGTTCGGCTTCGTGGGCATGAGCGCGCTCGAGCGCAAGCACCGTCTGCTCGATCGGATCTGGGCCTCACCGACGGCCGCGATCGCGTTCGCGACCGTGCTGATCGTCGCAATGCTGCTGCTCGGCCTGCCCGACGGGCCAGCGTTCATCTACTTCCAGTTCTGAGCCGATCGGGATCGCGATGGACGAGGGTGCACCACACACGCACTGGGTCGACGGCAAGCTGCTCGACGAGCAGCCGCCGGTTCGTCAACCCTGGCTGCGAGTGCTGACGGTCGCGCTGCTGGTGTGGTTGATCGACGGCGTGATCGGCCGGGCGCAGCCACCCGACCTCGACGCACGCACGCTGCTCGAGCGCCGCCAGGCGGAGCAGCCGGTCTCGCGCACGAGCCTGCGCGCGAGCCTCGAGGCGGCCGCGTCGGCGCCCGGGCGACCGGTGCTGCTGGTCGGCGACTCGGTCCTGGCCGGTGACGTGCTCGCGCCGCTGCGCGACGACTGGCATGAGCAGCGGGTCGTCGATCACCTGCGCCGCGAGCTCGCGCCCAGCTCGGACGCCGACTTCCATCAGATCGCGCTCGACGGCCTGCTGCCGATCGACGCCCTGCACATCTTGGCCGAGCTCGACCGCATCGATCCCGAGGGTCGCGTCGCGTTCGTGCTCGAGCTCAACTGGCGCTACTTCTCTGCCCAGTACCGCGAGCAAGACACCTGCACGCGCGAGCCGATCTGCGAGCTGGCCGAGGGCGCGCTAGCCAAGCCCAAGATCTGGTGGAAGGCGCTGTGGGGGTTCACCGAGACCGCCCGGCTCGTGCACGACAGCCTGCTCGCGCACACGCCCGTCCACCGGCGACGGCCGGAGCTCGTGCGGCCGGCCCTGTTCGAGGTCGACGATCTGGTCGTGCGCCGGGACGGTGGCGAGCTCGCCGAGGCCAAGCCCAGCGAGGCGCTCGCCCGCGTGCGCGAGCACTACCGCAGCTCGCACCCCAACCGGGGCGAGCAGGCCCGCGCGCTCGAGCAACTGATCGATCGCCTGCACGCCCGCCGCCGCCCGACGCTGCTCTTCTCGACCCCGCTCGAGCCCGAGTTCGCCGAGGCGGCGCTGCCCAACAACGAGATCCCTCGCCGAGCGACCAGCCTGTCCCAGCTGATCCACGAGCGCGTCGGCGTCGAGAGCAGCATCACCTTCGTCGACCTCGATCACCCGCTCTTCGTCTCGGCCCACTTCATCGACCACGTGCACATGAAGCCGGAGGGCAACCGGCTGCTCGCGCTCAACCTCCTGCACGAGCTCGGCCTGCCCTTGGCCGAGCGGCCCTTCGAGTCCGAGATGATCCACGACGAGGATCACGATCGCTCGCTCGTGCATCGCCTCGATCGTGGGTTCGCGGACGGCTCGGCCTGGATGGCGATGTTCGAGCGGCCCGAGGGCGTCACGGTCAGCCCCGACGGCAGCGAGATCATCATCGCCGACACCGGCAACCACGTGCTTCGGCGGATGCGCGGCGACATGCACTTCGTCGAGCGGCTCGCCGGCAAGCCGACCAAGGCCGGGCTGCGCAGCGGCCCCGCCAAGCAGGCGATGCTCGATCACCCGCGTCAGCCGGTCTGGCTCGATGGCGCGATCTACTTCATCGATGGTGAGCAGCGCGAGCACGTCCGGGTGCTCAAGCGCGGCTACGTCCGCTCGGTCGGATGGATGGGCCCGCGCTGCAGCATGGTCGAGCAGTTGCGTGGCATCTCCCCCGTCGAGGGGCCGGATCGGCTCTACATGCTCTGCGGTGACGGGCGCGTGCTCGCCGTCGACCTCGCGCCCGGACAGCGGATCACGCAAGTCGTGCTCTCGCCCATGCCAGGCGAGGATCTACGGGTGATCGAGCCGCTGCCCGACGGCCGGCTCTTGCTGGCCGACGCAAAGTCGCGCATCTGGGCGATCGATCCCGACGCCCCGGAGGCCGAGCGCGAGCTGGTGTTCGAGAACCGCGCGGCGCAGCTGCTTCCCCAAGGGCTGACCGAGACCTACCCGTTCGACTTCGACCAGATGCGCTTCGAGCAGATCGTCGCGATGCAGTGGGTCGATCGCTATCAGGCCTTGCTGGTCGCCGACTGGCACTCGCTCGGCAAGCCGAGCAAGCGGCTCGAGCGAGAGCAGACCGAGCGCGTGCACCTGCGCCTACTCGACCTCGACAACCGGGAGATCTGGCCTTGGGTCAAGCCGATCCCGCACGGCGACGCTTGGCACATGCGCAACGACGTCAGCGAGTCGCTGTCCAGCTACTACCACTACGGCAGCTTCACGATCGCGCAGCACGACGCCTCGCTGATCTGGCTCGAGCGCGACCGCTCGCGCCTGTTCCGGATCGCCGATGGCCTGCTCGGCCTCGCCAAGCTCGGCAACGTGCGCAGCCGCTGGTCCAAGGTCTCGCTGCTCGACCCGATCGGTAGCCAGGCGCCCGCGCAGATCAGCGCCGAGCGACGGCCCGATCGCTACCTCGACCGCCGCTGGGACCCGCTCCCGCACGCGGGCCCCTACGTGCTGACCTGGATCGGCTCGCCCCTCGCCGCGCTCTCGGACCGCTACGGCAACTACTCGCTCGCTCGTCGGCTCGAGCTCGAGCTGCAGCGCGAGCTCGGCTACCGCGATCGTCTGCGCATCGACCTGTTCCAGCGCACGCTCGCGCAACCCGGGCTCGTCCGCACGATCGACACCTTCGCCGCCCAGCTCGATGGTGAAGGTCCGATCCCCGACGTGCTACTGGTCGAGCTGCACAACCTCGATGGCCGCTATCTGCGGACGGCCGAGGACGCGAGCGCGCAGCGGATCCAGCTCGAGCGGCTCGCCGAGCTCGCGGACCGCCACGACACGCTGGTGGTGTTCGTCGACACCTCCTCGCTCGAGAGCGAGGCGCGCGAGGGCTTGCGCGCGACCGATCCCGCGCTGGTCGAGTTCGCTGAGCGGGCGCGCGAGCACGGATTTTGGGTGCTCGCTCCCTCCGACATCCTGCTCGCCGAGCTGTTGGCCAACTCGCCTTGGGGCAACCAGCCTTGGGGCCGCGGTCAGCGGCACGGCTCACCCTGGGCGATCGACCGCACCGCCGAGCACCTGATCGGGCTGCTCGCCCCACGCATGCGCGAGTTCTTGATCGGCCGTACGCCCGCGCGCGTGGCCGCTGCTGCCGAGGGGGTCCGGCAATGAGCGACGAAGGAGCGCCGCGCAGCCACTGGGTCGCCGGGCGGCAGATCGATCCCGACGCGCTCGCACCCACCCGAGCGACGCCGCGCTGGAGCTGGGCGCTCGGCCTGCTCGCATTCGTCGGCGCGCTCGACCTCGCGCTCGAGATGCTGCCGAGCAGCGATCCTGGTGGAGCCCTCGAGCAGCCCAGCCGGGCTCGGCTGCGCGCGAGCTTGCTCGCCAGCGTGGACGCCCTGGAGGCTCGCGAGGACGCCTCTGCACGCGCGGTGCTGTTGCTCGGCGACGCGACGGTGCTGGATCTCCCCGGCGCCTCGACGACCCGCCCCCTCAAAGAGCTGCTGCGAGAGCACGTGCACCCCGACACCCCCGTCGACGTGCACGTGCTCGGCTACCCGGGCATGCGCCCGCGCGACGTGCTCGCGTTGGTCACCGAGCTCGACCGCCTCGATCCCCAGGGCCGCGTCGAGCTGCTGATCGAGCTGGACCTGCGCGACTTCGCGTTCGCGCTGGCCGAGCGAGGCGAGTGCGGGCTCGCGGCCGCCTGCGAGCTGGGTCCGAGCGACTCGCCCACGATCCTCGGCGAGCTGCAGGCGAGCACGCGCTTGGCCCACGACTGGCTGAGCGAGCACGCCCCGCTGGTTCGCCAGCGCGACCGTCTGCGCCCGCTCGAGCTGCCGCTCGGCGCCACCACCTCGTCCGTGCACGACCCGCTCGCCGAGCTGCGCGACCCGACCCCGACCGACGAGCACGCGCAGATCCTCGCCCTCGATGCCCTGCTCGAGCGTCTGCACGCGCGCCGACGCAGCGCGCTCTTCTATCTCGCACCGCTCGATGACGAGCGGATCGCCGAGGTGCTCCCGGGCCACCAGCTCGGCCGCGCCCACGAGCTGCTCGCCCGCCGAATCGCCGAGTTCGACGATCCTCGCCTGCGCCTCGTCGACCTCGATCACCCGCTCTTCGTCTCACCGCACTTCGTCGATGGTGTTCATCTGACCGACGAGGGCCAGCGGCTGCTCGCCATCAACCTGCTCTTCGAAGCCAACGTCCGGCTCGCCGAGCGTCCGCTCGAGATCGAGGTGGTCCATCCGGAGGGCCACGATCGCACCTTCGTGCATCGCGTCACGCAGGGCTTCGCCGACGGCGGCGCAACTAGGGCGCTCTTCGACCAGCCGGAGGGGGTAGCGAGCGATCGCCGAGGTAGTCGGATAATCGTCGCCGACACCGGCAACCACATGCTCCGCCAGCTGCGGGGCAGCCAGCAGATCGTCGAGCGCCTCGCCGGAGCGCCCGACAGCCCCGGCTGGGTCGACGGCGACGCGCTCGGCGAGGCTCGCTTCGAGCAGCCGCGCTTCCCCGAGCTGCTCGATGAAGCCGTCTACGTGATCGACGGCCCTGGCCAAGATCGCATCCGCGTGGTCGAGCGCGGGTTCGTCCGCACGCTGACCTGGGAGGGTGCGCAGTGCGAGGGGTTTCGACGCCTGCGCGGCGAGCTGGTCTACGACGACGAGCTCGGCACCGACTCTCCGGTGATCTGGACGCTGTGCACCGATGGCAGCTTGCTGCGCATCGACGTGCCCACGCAGACTGCCCTGCTCGCCTCGGAGCCGCAGGCCTACGGCTTGGTCGCGTTCGATCTCGCCGGCGAGTTCGTCTACCTCGCCGACGACCGAGCGCGGATCTGGCAGCGCCGCAAGACCGAGAGCGGGGAGCTGAGCGGCTGGCGGATGATGTTCGCCAACGTCAGCGAGGACCTGCTGCCGATCGGCTATCGGATCGGCTTCCCCTACCACGTCGAGGACATCGGCCTCGCCAAGGTCGTCGACCTCCGCTGGGTCGAGCGCTACCAGTCGCTCTTGGTCGCCGACGAGCACCCCTTCGCTCCGCAGGCCAACGACCACCCACCGAGCGAGCGCGTGCACCTGCGCTTGATCGACTTCGACGCTAAGCAGGTGCTGCCCTGGATCAAGGTCCAGCCGCACGGCGAGGCGTTCACGCAGTGGAACGAGTCCGCGCAGCTGACCGCCAGCTACTACCACCTCGGCAGCATGGCGCTGGCGCAAGACGACGCCGGGCTGATCTGGCTCGAGCAAGGCCGCTCGCGCCTGTTTCGGATCGGTGATGGCCTGCTCGGCGTGGCCCAGAACGGCAACCACCACACCAGCTTGGTCGCGACTCCGCGCCTGACCACGATCTTCGGCGAGGCCATGCGCAAGACCATGGCCGGCTACCGCCCCGATCGCTTCCTCGACTCGCGCTGGGAGCCGCTACCGCGCCAGGGGCCCTACACGATCCTCGTGGTCGGCTCGTCGCTCAGCTCGATGTCGGACCGGTTCGCCAACTACTCGCTCGGCCGCCGGATCGTGCAGGAGCTGCAGCGCGACCTCGGCTACCGCGATCACGTCCGCGTCGACCTGTTTCAGATCTCTGCCCCCGCCTCCAAGTTCGGCGACAACGTCAAGAACCTGACCAACTGGTTCAACGGCTCCGCCCCACCGGACATCATCTTCATCGAGGCTCACGACTTCGGCGGTGGTTATCTCGGTGCGACCAAGACCCCCGCCGAGGTCGCCGCTGCGTTCGCCGCGATCGAGCGCCTCGCGGCTCGCTACCAGAGCCTGGTGATCTTCTATGACAACTCGCAGATCGAGGCGAACCGCCGCGACGGCATGCGCTCGACCGACGGCAACGTCCGCCGCCTGCTCGCTCAGGCTCGCCAGCTCGGCTTCGTCGTGCTCGAGCCCGGCGACCAGCTGCTCCCGCGCATGCTGACCGAGGCGCCCTGGGGCAACCAACCCTTCGGCCACAACATGCACCACGGATCGCACTGGGCGGTCGACCGTAGCGCCGAGGTGTTCGGCCAGCTCGCCTACCCCGTCATCAGCGAGTTCCTCCGCGATCGCGTGCCCGCCCGCTGGCGCGAGCAGCCCCCCGAGGCGTTCGAGCAGGGCGCCCGCGGCGAGCCGCTCCGCCCCGCCCTGGACGCGGTAGCCATCGACCGCAGCAAGCTCCCGCAGGTCCGCACCAGCCACCTCCAGCGCGACTACACCGAGGGCCGCCTGCGCGTGCACATCGACCTCGCCGGTTACCCCGACTACCCCCGCGATCGAAAGCAGCTCGATCGGCTGGCGATCGCCGCGATCGTCACGGTGCTCGAGGACGACATCTACGCCGACCTCGCGCACGAGATCGAGATCGAGATCGTCGAGTTCGCCAACTACGACGAATACGGCGAGGGCGTGCTCGACTCGGCGACCTCGCACTGGCGCTCGACCCTCGACCGCAAGAACCTGCAGCGCTTCTTGGAGCGCAACGCTCCAAAGGAGCGGGCGAAGAAGCCGCTGAAGAAGTGAGCTGAAGTGCACGGGAGCCAGCAAGCTGGCTCGGGCGCACGAAGGAGCCCAGCAGGCCGAGCGCGCCCAGCAGACCCGGAGAAAACCAAAAAAGAAGCCCCGGACACTCGCGTGTCCGGGGCATAGATCTGGCGATGACCTACTCTCCCACAGGGTGGCCCCTGCAGTACCATCGGCGCAGGAGGGCTTGACTTCCGAGTTCG
>CBFGLP010001340.1:0-3027 GCA_965649595.1 uncultured Myxococcales bacterium
GCGAGTCAGCCCCCCAGGGGCTGAGACGCGAGTCAGCCCCCCAGGTGCCGAGAGGGATGCGTGCCTCCCAGGTGCCGAGAGGGATGCGTGCCTCCCAGGTGCCGAGCGAGCGCAACCAACGCTCACGGACGAATCCTCCCCCGGATTCGTGAGCGCGTGAGTATCCATAGCGGGTCGGGTGGACGGCCGATCCGCGAGTGAATCCCAGCGCCCGAGCTGTTATCGTGCGCCGGGCTCAGCCTGCTCGCTTCGGTAGACCTTCATGAGCGCTGCCACTTCCTTCCCCGACATCCCCGAGGCCGTCGTCGCCGTCGATGCCACCGATCGCTCGGTGAGCATCACCATCGACTCCGAGATCTATCCGCTGCAAGCCGTCTACGGGGCCGCCTACATCTTCATCGATCGCTGCTTCGTGTTCGTCCACCGGCCGCAGCCGGGCCAGCTCCGGATCACGCTGGCGGCCAAGCAGGACGTCGCCGAGCCCGAGGCCTTGCGCGCGATCGTGGGCGAGTTCGCCAACGAGCTGCTGTCTTGCGCGTGGCGGTATCAGATCACCCAGGACAACCGGGTCGCGATCGAGACCGTCACCGTCCAGGCGATCGCCGGGGCGATGGGCGAGCCCTCGCTCGACGATCTCGCCGACTTCGACTTCACCGACGAGTCGCTCGATGATCCGCTCGGCATCGCGCAATCGTGGGAAGAGAAGCACGGCCGCAAGACTCCGGGTGAGCCCGAGGGAGCGCCGGCATGACCGACGCGGCTGCCACCGAGCTTGGCCATACCGAGCTCGGCTATACCGAGCTTCGCTTCTCTCGCGAGGTTTACGCCGGCGAGGCGGTCGATCAGGCGGTCAAGACCTGGTCGAGCTACGCCGACTTCTCGCTGAGCGAGACCGACGATCACTGGGTCGTCCGCGTGACCCCCAAGCACGCCGCCCACGCTCGTCGGATCATCGGCGAGTTCGGCAACTACGTGCTCGGTCTGACCGTCGACCGCGGCGGTGCGAGCCGCTGATCTGCACCTCCTGGCTTCCCTTCGAGCAAGCGCATGCACCCGATCCAACTCGCTCAGATCAAGCCGCGTCCGGGCACCCAAGCGTTCTTTCGCTACCGACAAATCGGTGACGACGCGATCGTCGTGTCCAACCTCGAGGGCAACTGGCTGGTGTTGTCGCGCGAGGACTTCACTCGCTACGCCCGCGGCGAGGTCGACCCCGGCAGTGATCTCTACGAGCGCCTGAGCAGCAAGAACTTCCTGCGCGCCACCTACGACGTCCAGGCTGCGGCCGAGCGGATCAAGGCGCGCAAGTACTTCATCCACGCCGGCCCGCTGCTGCACGTCATGGTCGTGACGCTGCGCTGCAACGAGACCTGCGTCTACTGCCACGCCTCGCGGGCGAACATGGACGCGGTCCACACCGACATGACGCCCGAGATCGCCGAGAAGGCGGTCGACCTGGCGCTCAGCACGACCAACAACTTCGTGACGATCGAGTTCCAGGGCGGCGAGCCGCTGGTCAACTTCCCGGTCGTCAAGCACATCATCGAGTACGCGACCGAGCGCAACAAGCAGATCGGCAAGCGGCTCGAGTTCACGATGGTGTCGAACTTCTCGTTGATGGACGAGGAGAAGCTCGAGTACCTGCTGCGCAACAAGGTCCAGCTCTGCACCAGCATCGACGGGCCCGAGGAGCTGCACAACGCTCAGCGCAAGCTGCCGACCACGCTCAACGCCTATCAAGCGGCGGCCAAGTGGATCAAGCGGATCAACGAGGCCTACGTCGAGATCGGCCTCGACCCGACCCTCTATCACGTCGAGGCGCTGATGACGACGACCAAGGCCACGCTCTCGCAGTGGAAGCAGGTCGTCGACACCTACGTCGCGCTCGGCTGCAAGACCATCTTCTTGCGCCCGATCGATCCCTTCGGCTTCGCCGAGCGTGCGCGGCTGCGGCTCGAGTATCCGCGCGGCGCCTACCTCGAGTTCTATCGCAACGCGGTCGACTACATGCTCGAGCTCAACGCCAAGGGGGTCGAGATCCTCGAGCGCTACGCGGCGATCTTCCTGACCAAGATCCTCCGCGGGGAAGATCCGAACTTCCTCGACAACCGCAGCCCGGCGGGCGCCGGGATCGGCCAGCTCGCCTACAGCTACGACGGCACGGTCTACACCTGCGACGAGGGCCGCATGCTCGCGGCCTCGGGTGATCCCACCTTCGAGCTCGGCACCGTCGACACGCCCTACCGCAAGATCGTCGGCCACGAGACGGTGCGGGCGATGGCGATCGCTACCAACCTCGAGCAGCAGCCGGACTGCGTAAATTGCGCGTACAACCCCTACTGCGGGACGAACGCAGCCTATAACTTCAAGGCCCAGGGGTCGATCTTCGGGCGGATGCGCGACAACAACGTCTGCTCCGTCCACAAGGGCATCCAGGACTACCTCTTTGAGCGGCTAGCCGAGGGGAAGCCCGAGGTCCTCGCGGCCTTCGAGCGCTGGACGACCATCCGCCCGCGCGAGCACTTCGTTCAAGATCCCGCTGCCCCAAGCGATGCGCGATAACGCCTGCGGTGTTGCCAAGCCCCCTTGGGGGCCAGACGAGCCACCGCAAACCCGAAACCAGCCCACCGAGGTCGCCATGCGAGCTCGCGGCCGCGCAGCGGCCGTGCGTGGCTAGGTGCAGGGTGCCTGCGGGGGCTTAGACAGCCCAGACACCGAGCCCGCTGAACGGCTCTTGCGCACGGCGAAACCCCCTCGATCAAATCACGACAACGGCCGTCCGCTCGTGATACCTTCGCAAGCGCTTCTCCTGAGAGGAACGAACGATGGCAAACGACCGCACCTCGAAGAACCCCGCCGACGAGCTCGAGCTGCCCGTGTTTGGGCGCAAGGTCAGCCCGTTGCTCAGCGCCGATCAGCGGCAAATCTCCGACAACGCGGTCGCCTTCGCGGACACCTCGAAGACGGTTGCGATGTTCGAAGCGCCCGGTGACCCCGGCCACGGGTCGCACGGGTCGCACGGCTCGC
>CBFGLP010001341.1:0-3546 GCA_965649595.1 uncultured Myxococcales bacterium
GCTGGTGTCCGACGTGCTGGTGTCCGACGTGCTGGTATCCGAAGTGTCGGTGTCCGATGTGTCCGACGTGTCGGTGTCCGACGTCTCGGTGTCCGACGTGTTCGAAGTGTCGGTGCCAGTGTTCGACGTGCCGCTGTCCGACGTGCCAGCCTCGTCGGCGCCGTCCGACTCGTCCGACTCGCTCCAATCCGCGAACCCATCCCCAAAGGCGTCGTCCTCGACCCCGGTGTAGCAGGCGCTGGCCGAGCTCGCGGCCAAGCTGACGATGACGACTCGGGTGTTGACGATCCGCATGGTCGAACGAGATCTAAGGGCCGTATCGATGGTGGATACAACCCTCAATTCAACCCAATGTCCGTCAGGCGATCGGACTCACCCTAACTGCGAATACGACGGACTCATCCGTAGTGGAGACTACGCAGCCGACGACCCCGCGCAGCCGCTCCCCCTCCCGATAGTCAGCGATTGCTCTGGCGACCGGCGGACACCCGGAGGCCGCGAGCGTGCATGTCCGTGGCGCAGCGACTCCAGTCTTCGTAGTAGGTGCCGAACAGGCGATCCCAGATCGAGAAGAAGTTGCCGAAATTGACCGCGCCCCCACCCTTGCAGTGGTGGACCTTGTGGGCGTGGTTGTCGATCAGCACCCAGCGCAACCAACCGATGCGGAAGGTGTGATTCACGTGGTGGGACGAGAACCCGAACATGGTCAAGCTGAACGCGACGAGCGTCGCCGGCAGTGACAGCCCGAGCAGCGCACAGATCACGCCGAGCGGAAATTGATGCGACCAAAATGCATCCCAGCGCGAGAACACGTTGCCACGAAACAGGTCGAGATCGCGGACGTCGTGGTGCACCGCGTGCGTGCGGCGCATCGACTTCGTCGCCCAACGCTGGTGCCGACGGCCGTGGAGCACGAGCCGATGCAACCAGTAATAGCCAAAGTCCAGGACCAATATCGCCGCGATCACTCCCAGCCAGTCGCTCTCGATTAGCCGGACATCGCTCAACCGAGCGAGGCCCTGGCCGACCAGCCACCACGAGACCCCCACCAGCACATAGCCGAGCGCGAAGCTCTCGAGGAACAATCGCACGATCTCCCAGATGTTCTCGCTGTGCCTCCACGCGCGTAGCTGCCGCGCGGGCTGGGTCATCTCGAGGAAGATGAACAACAAGGTCAGCGGCAGCGCGATCACGCCAAACGCGATAATCGCCGTCCAGATTGTCATGCCCGTGAGCTCGAGCAGCGCCGCATAAGCGACGAGGGGACCTACGTGGACGAGCAGGCCCAGCCATATGGGCCCGAGCTTCTCGGGCTGAACGTCTTCATGTGTGTGCATATATTCGTTGCGCATTATCGAGCGGCCTGGGTTTCGGTACAATCAGGGATCACGCGATCCTTGCTCACCCCGTGTATGTCCGCGGTGAATGCGACGACGTGGGCAGGGCCGCGAGACGGAGGCGCACTCCTGCATGCCCAGGGAGGGCGGGATCGATCACGGGCAATGCATGATCGATGGGACTGGTCTCTCGGTGTGCGAGTCGGGGCACCACGGACCCGGCGCCGGCGCCGGTCGTGGGTTGGGGACCGGCCCGTGCTGGGTCGGGCGCCTGCGGCAGCCAGACCCAGGGAACTCACCCGTGGACCTGATAGGCTGGACGACGCATGACCGAGCTCGCTCGCCAGCGCCACTCCTTCGCCGAGTACCTCGGCCTCGAGGCGATCAGCCCCGTCAAGCACGAGTACCTCGATGGACACGTCTGGGCGATGGCCGGCGGCAGCCCCGACCACGCGGCGATTGCCGTGAACGTGGCCGTGATCCTGGCCGCAGCCCTCCGTGGTCGGCCCTGTCGGGTGTACAGCTCCGACTTGCGCGTGCGCGCGCAAGCGACCGGGCTTGGCACGTACCCCGACCTCTCGGTCGTCTGCGGGTCGCTGCAGACCGACCCGGATGACCCGAGCGGCAACACGATCATCAACCCGACGCTGCTCATCGAAGTGCTCAGCCCCTCGACCGAGGACTATGATCGGGGCGAGAAGCTGAGCCACTACAAACGCATCCCCTCCGTCCGCGAGATTCTCCTGATCGCCCACGACGAGCACCGGCTCGAGTCGTGGCGCCGGACCGACTCCGGCTGGACGCTCGAGGTGGCTCGTGCCGGTGCCGAGGACCGCCTGCGCTTGGCCGCGCTCGACTGCACGCTCGATCTCGCCGAGGTCTATCGCAACCCGCTCGCGGGCTGAGCTGGACAGCGGCCCGCCGTCGCGGAGCTTGGTCGCTACGACTGATTGCCATCCGACGCGCCCCCGCTGTTAGAATCGCGCACCCCCATGCTCGTCGACCTCAAGTTCGGCCCCACCTCTAAGCAGCTCAACCAATTCAGCCCGCGGGCGATCCTCGGCCGCGAGGATCAAGGCTGTGACCTCGGGGTCGCCGACCCCAGCGTCTCGCGCCGCCACGCCGAGGTCTTTCTGCAGGGCGAGGCGCTCTACATTCGCGACCTCGGCTCGTCCAACGGCACGTGGATCAATGGCCAGCCGATCGGTGCCCATCCGGTTGCGATCGAGCCCGGACAAATGATCCATCTCGGCCACAGCCCGCTCGGCGTCGAGTGGCCCGGAGTCCGAGGGCAGCCCAGGACGAGCATGGTCCCGCCCACGCCGCAGATGGTCGCGCTCATGGCCCATCGTGCTCAGCAGGCTCAAGCGGCCCCCGCCGCTGCGCCGCAGTACGCTTATGAGCCGGCGCCCGGTTGGGGCCAGGCACAGCCCTATCCGCCGCAGCCTTACCCGCCGCAGGGCTACCCACCCCAGGCCCAGCCTTACCCGCCGCAGGGCTACCCGCCCCAAGCCCAGCCTTACCCACCGCAAGGCTACCCGCCCCAGGCTCAGCCTTACCCGCCACAGGGTTACCCGCCCCAGGCCCAGCCCTATCCGCCGCAGAGCTACCCGCCGCCTCAGGCTCAGCCCTACCCGCCCCAGGCCCAGCACTTTGCTCAGGCTGCTCCGCCGCCCGCCCAGGCTCAGCAGATTGCAAACTCGCCCGCGGCACACCAGGCCGCCCACGCAGCCACCCAAGCCGGCACCGGCGTGGCGGCGATCGTCGGCGTCGGCGGAGCGGCCAGCCCGCTGCCGGCCGACCTCAGCTATCGCCGCCAGGGCGGCAACGACAACGGCACGGTCCTGATCGCGCTGCCGAGCGACACTTTTGCGAACGAATCGACCCTCGATGGCTTCCTCGAGTACACCGCGACCGACTCCGAGACGGTCGCCTCGGTGTTCATCGAGCTGGTCGAGTACCACCGCCGTGGGCACAAGGACGGCCACGTGTGGGATCGCTGCTTGGTCCGCCAGGGGCCCTGGAAGACCAAGAAGAACGACATCCTGCCGATGCCTTTCCGCCTGCGCGTGCCCTCGGGCACCTCGGCCTCGAGCCCGGTCTGCTACTGGGAGCTGCGCGCCTACGTCGACATCGAGTGGGCGCGCGACATCGAGGCGAGGTCGCCGATCAGCATGCGCAACACCGACATCGAGAAGATCCGCGACGC
>CBFGLP010001342.1:0-4933 GCA_965649595.1 uncultured Myxococcales bacterium
GCCGACCCGCGAGCGCGATGCCGTCGAGCTCGGCAATCTCGGCCAGGATGCGATCGGCGAGGTCCGTGCGGCGCGACAGGTGCGTCGCACGGATCAGCCCCCACCAGCCCTCGGCGCGCGCCTTGGGGAAGTACGAGAGCACGATGTCGGGGCCCTCGCGGCCGCCTCCGTCGAGCAAGGTCAGCGCCGCTGCGGCGGTGCGATAGCGATCGTCGTTGAGATCCTCGTCGAGCACCGGCCGAACCAGCCGCTTCATCACCGGGTCGCCGCCGATCACCAGGCCCGTGGTGTGGGCCATCAGCCGCTCCTCGGGACCCGAGCGGACCTCGGCGATCGTGTGGCTCGCCGACGACAAGCTGGTCTCCCAGGTCTCGACGAAGAACTCGGCCTCGCGGAGGTGCTCCTCCTGAACGTCCCAGAGCAGCGCCGCCACGTGCCCGACCCTCAGTTGATCTCGACCGCGCCGCCCTTGATGCGGTTGACCCCGCTCGAGCGCGTCTCTACGTAGGTGCCGCGGATCACAACTCGGCCGTTGCGGCGCAGCACGATGCTGGCCTTCCCGCAGCGAAGCACGATCTCGTCGGCGGCCTCGAGCTCGACCCGACGACCGTCGACCCGGGCCTCGACGTCGACGAGCGTGGATTGCTCGGTGTCGGGCTCGTCGGGGGCTTGGTCCTGCCAGACCTCGGGCGCCTCTTCGACCTCGGCGAAGGACTGCAGGAGGCCCGTGATGATCGGCGCGTGGGGCTTGCCGTCCTCGAAGGTGAGCAGGACCCCGCGCTCGTCTCGGATCGCCTCGGCGATGATCGTTGGATCGAGCGGGATCGTGCTGCGGGCCAGCAGCGGTCCGAGCTCGTTGCCCTCGAAGTCGACCCGTGGCGCTCGGCCGGAGCTCCACTCGACCAGCTTTCCCACGCGCGTGCCCAGGCTCGCGCCCAAGCCGGTGCGAGACCCCGTGGGCAAAGATTGCGGTGACCCGGGCTCGCGGCCCGCTTCCAGCAATTCCGCCAACAGCCCCGCTCCAGCAGCGGATCCGCTATCGGTCCGCTCGCTGCCTTCGACCGGCTCGGAAACCCCAGCGCCCTGGGGCGCCTCGCCCGATTGTTTGGCGGACTCGCTCACGACTCGTGCTCAGTCTATCAGCGATGCCGGTTGCCGTCGCATCCTCGACGTCGGTATTCTGCCCGCGCGCAGTGCCTTGCCACTCGTGGCTGCACGGCGAGGTCCTGTCATGCTCGCTCTCAGTCTCCCGCCCGTCACCTATGAGTTGACGCTGTCCGAGGAGGCCGGCTCGCCTTGGACCGTCACGCGCGTGTTCGTCAACGAGGCGCTCAACCACACCTACGTGGCGGTGATTGAGGCCGAGACCGACGTCGACGCCAACACCGACGTGTTGCTCGGCTGTGACGCGGCGCTTCGGATCGTTCGAGGCAACGGCGAGCCGCGCTTCGTCAGCGGCGTGGTCTCGCGCGTCGACTATCTCGGCCAAGTCGACGGTCACATGATCGTTCGCTTCGAGGTCGTGCCCGCGTTCGAGCTGGTCCGCCAGCGCGTCGACTCGCGGATCTGGCAGGACGCCACGGTCCAGGCGATCGTCGGCGAGGTGCTCGGCGCCGGCCTCGGTGACTTTGGCCGGAGCATCGACTGGGGTGATGTCGTCCGCGGCAAGGCGCCGCGCGACTACTGCACGCAGTACCGCGAGTCGGACTTCGACTACGTCGCGCGCCTACTCGAGGAAGAGGGCATCAGCTACGAATTCGTCCACGCCGACTCGGGCCTCGAGACCCTGACCTTGCGCGACGCCAACAGCCAGTACGCGCAGCTCGAGAACCTCGATGGCACACCCGACGTGCCGATCATGGCGACCCAGCCCGAGCTGGCCGACGTCGAGTCGATCCAGGCGTTCGAGTGGTCGAATCAGCTGACCACGACCGCGACCTTGCGGCGCGACTTCGACTGGATGACGCCCCGCAACCTGCTCAGCGAGGCGGGCAGCGGCGCGGATGCCCGCGGTCGAGCTCGGCGGAACTATTTTCATGGCCAGCGCCGCTACGTCAGTGACGACCTCGCTACTCGGGCTGCCGATCTGCGTGACGCTTCGACGCTCGCGGGCCGCGTGGCCAAAGGCCGCAGCAACTGTACGGCGATGCGACCCGGGCTGCGCTTTCGGCTGATCAACGCGGAGCGGCCCGATCTCGAGCGCGAGTACCTGATCACCTCGGTGACCCACAACGGCGGCCACGACTACAGCGCGGGCGGTGATCGGGGCGAGCCGGCCTACGCCAACGAGTTCGAGTGCGTGCCCTTCGACGCCGAGGTCCGACCAGCGCCGAAGACCCGCAAACCGCGTGTGCACGGGCCCCAGACGGCGATCGTCACCGGGCCCGAGGGCGAAGAGATCCACACCGACGAGCACGCGCGCATTCAGGTGCAGCTCTACTGGGAAGAGAAGCCGCGCTACACCGCGGGGTCGTCGTGCTGGGTCCGCGTGTCGCAGAGCTGGGCTGGGCTCGGCTGGGGCGCTCAGTTCATCCCGCGGATCGGGATGGAGGTCGTGATCGAGTTCTTGGAGGGCAACCCGGACCGGCCGCTGTGTACCGGCTGCGTATACAACGGCGAGTACCCGCCGCCCTTCGCCGTGCCCGGGAACAAGACCCAGACCGGCTGGCGGACAAACTCGTCACCCGGCGGCGGCGGATCCAACGAGCTGCGCTTCGAGGACCTCGCGGGCGAGGAGCACATCTATATTCACGGGCAGAAGGACTGGATCATCGAGATCGAGAACGACCACCGCGAGACGATCGGGCACGACCAACACTATGAGGTCGGCAATGATCAAAAGAGCGTGATCAAGCACGATCAGGTCGAGGAGGTCGGGAACGATCGGACCGAGAGCGTCGGCAACAACGTGAGCGAGACAGTGGGAAAGCTGCGGACGGTCAAGTCTGGCGACAACATGACGTTCACGTCGGACAAGCAGACGCTGATCGAGGCGGCGGACAAGATCACGCTCAAGTGCGGGGGAGCGTCGCTGACGATGAAGTCGGACGGGAACATCGTGTTGCAAGGGAGCAATCTGACGATCAAGGGGTCGGGGAACGTGGTGGTGAAGGGCGCGAACATCGGCAGCAATTGAGCTGCGCGTCGTGAGCATCGAGACGGCAGATACCTCGGGGCAGGCATCCGCCGTCTCGGCGAGCGAGTGTCAGCCGCTCAGCGGACCGAAAAGCCAAACAGGTCGCCCGGCTCGGCGGTCTCGAGCACACCAGGGCTGTCTTGGTGCCAGACTTGATCGTCGTCTTCCGTCAGCCCACTCCCGGTACCGTAGAGGACGTTGATCGCTCCGGCGTCGGCCACGGAGCCCACGTCCTCGCGAGGTACGCCGATCGCTAGGTCGCTGGCATCGTCTCCGTCGAAGTCGCCGACCGAGAGCGCGCCACCGAAGTTATCGGAGGCTTCCGCGACCCCATCGACGCCCTCGGTGTCCTGATGCCAGATCTGGTCGTCGTCTTCCGAGAGCCCACCTCCGGAGCCATAGAGAACGTGGACCAGCCCGGCGTCTGCGAGGCTCCCGAGATCCTCATCAGGCACGCTGATAGCAAGATCGTCGCGCCCGTCCTCGTCGAAATCACCAGCAGCGACGCACGTGCCGAAGTGGTCGTTCAGCTCGGCCACCTGATCGACGCCCGATGAGTCCTGATGCCAGTACTGGTCGCCGGCTTCGTCGAGCCCACTGCTGGAGCCGTAAATCACGTTGACGGCTCCGGCCTCCTGGATCGAGCCCACGTCCTCCGCGGGGGCGGTTGCGACGAGATCGTCGAACCCATCATCGTCGAAGTCACCGACGGCCAAGCTGTGACCGAAGGCATCGCCCTGCTCGGCGACGCCGTCGATGCCCTCGCTGTCCTGATGCCAGTATTGGTTGCCGCTACCCGAGAGTCCACTGCTGGACCCATAGAGGACGTTGACGGCTCCGGCAGCGGCGATGGAGCCGACACCCTCCCCCGGCGCCCCGATCGCGAGGTCGTCGCGTCCGTCACGGTCGAAGTCACCGGCTGCCAACGAGAACCCAAAGCTGTCGGCGAGCTCTACGATGCCATCGACACCCGGGGTGTCCTGGTGCCAGGCTTGGTTGCCGACTTCGGTCAGGCCGTTGGCCGAGCCGTAGATGACATTGACCAGGCCAGCGCCTTCAGCCCCGCTCTCATCATCCTCGGGCACGCCAACGGCGAGGTCGAAGTAGCCGTCCTCGTTGAAATCGCCGCTGGTCAGCGCAAAGCCGAATACATCCCCCTCCTCGGCCACACCCTCGATGCCGGGGCTGTCTTGATGCCAGAGCTGATTGCCAGCGTCCGTCAGCCCACTCGCCGAGCCATAGAGCACGTTGACGGCGCCCGCCCTGTCCGAGCCGACGACATCGATGGGCGCGGCAATGGCGAGATCAGAGTAGCCGTCGTTGTCGAAGTCACCAGCGGCCAGCACCGCGCCAAAGAGGTCGGCGAGCTCGCCCTCGCCCAGCACTCCAGGGCTGTCTTGAGTCCAGAATTGATCGTCGGTCGCGGTCAGGCCACTCGCCGAGCCGTAGAGCACGTGGACGCCACCGGCCCCCGCTACACCGTTCACCTCCTCCACGGGAACCCCGATGGCGAGATCAGAGTAGCCGTCGCCATCGAAGTCGGCCTGCACGCGGCTGCCCGAGGTCGAAACTAAGCCTTGCACGACGATGATTTGAGCGTTTTCGTCGATCTCGGGTGGTTTGATGAGACCGGCCAGGAGATCGACCTCGACATTGGAGTCGACCGCCGATGGCGAATCGACGGGCTCCACCTCATCGGGCTCGACCGCGAGCTCCTGCTCGCTCGGCTCGGCATCCTCGATCGTGCATGCCCAGGCCCCGATCAAGAGGGCCGCGATCCAATGGGGACGTAGGGTG
>CBFGLP010001343.1:0-8566 GCA_965649595.1 uncultured Myxococcales bacterium
AACCGAGCCGTAGGTTCGGATTGGGAGCCCGACGAGATTCGAACCATCGCCCGTGCTCGACCCCGGGAACCCACTGTCCGAATAGGGCGCGCTCTTCATGATCGGGAAAGACTTCCCGTGCGTTGGCCTGCGCCCAAATTAGGGCCTCGCCCCACCCGATGGATGTAAACGCGTACAATATCAGCACATCAGCGTGTCCAAGGTGGCGTTGTAACTGTCGCGCATGCTCACCCCCGCCGAACCAGCCCTTTGCCCAGCTTCGCCGGCGCCACCAACTGCACGAATTGCTCGGGGTTCGCAATCTGCTCCCGCTCGAACCACGCCTGCGCCTGCGCCCGCATTTGCTCCCCCCGCTCCCCTTCGGTGATCTCCGCCAGCCGCACGTTCACGGCCGCCAGATACCCCTCCATCTTGTTCGCCCGCAGCAGCGTCGCCGCCTCCTCCCAGCACTGCCGCGCCCGCTCGCGGTCGTCCTTCAGGCTAGCCAACCCCGCCTCGATCAGCGCCGCCTGAGCCAGCAGCACCGGGTTGCCCTTCGATCGCAAGTACGCGGCGCCGCGCTTCGCCCTGCGTGCATGGCCCCCACCCTTGCCCGCCAGCGCGGCGTGAACAGACGCCCGGAACAGCAATTCCTCGACGTTGTGCCGCGCGAGCAAGTGCTGGTTCAAGAAGGTCTTGGCCATCTGCGCGAGCGTCTGCTTGGCGAACGCGACCGCCTGCTCGGCCTTGTCCTCGCAGATCAGCAGGCGAATCTCCGGGTACACAGTCCACACGTCGCCGAACAGATATCGGCCGGGGTTCCACAGCGCCTTGCCTTCGGCGAGCGTCTTCCTGGCCTCGTCCAACGACCCAGCGTAGATCTGCGCGACCGAGAGCATCGCCGAGATCTCGATGACCTCCTGCATGTCGCTGCGCTCGCGGGCCCGCTCCAAATAGCCCCGCGCGAGCCGGAAGCAGTCATCGAGCTTGCCCTGGCAGACCATCGTCCAGAAGTGGTGGTCCTGGGCGGTGCGGCGGTCCCAGTTGGCCCCGGCCACACCCTCGAGCGTGTCGACGACCTTGCGGTGCATCTCGGCGCTGACCGGGAAGCGGCGCTCGAACCAATGCACGCTGGCCTCGCACAGATCGATGAACCCCGACAGCCGCGCGTCGCCGAATTGCGCGGCCAAGGTGCGCGCAGTCGTGAATTGCTCGTCGACGTGGTCCCACTTGCGACCGGCCACGTCGACCACGCATTGATAAGCGAGCGCCCGCGCGACTCGATAAGGCTCACCACAATCGAGCGAGTAGCGAAGATTGCGAAAGTGGAAGATCGCCGAGAGCAGGATCTCCTGCGTCGATAGGCCGTTGACCACCGCGAAGCAGGTGTCGATCCGGTCGAGCACGGCCGGATCGATCTGGCTCGCGTCGCGCCGCACGAACTTGCGCCCGCGCAGGAGCAAGCGGGTCTGCTCCCACAAGAGCGTGCCGACGGCCGCGGCCGGGCTGCCAGGCAGCTTGAGGCCGACCGAGCGGAGCAGGCGATCGATCTCGGCCAGGCCCTCGTCGACGTAGCCGGTCTTGATCAGCTGGTCGGCCCCGCGGCGCCGCAGCTCGCGGGCCTTGGCGGGCTCGCTCGCCCGCTCGGCCAGCCCGAGCAGCAGTTGGGCAGCCTCGCGGCCGCGGCCGACGTTGATCAGCTGGTCCGCGAGGCTCAGCTCGAGCGCGTCCAAGCGGGCGGCCCGATCGGCCTCGGTCTCCGTCGACTCCGAAGGTTTGGGCGGGTTGGCCCGCAGCAGCGTCAAGGTCTTGCGCAGCAGCTCGACGGCGCGCTGGAACGCGAGCGAGCTCGACGCCTGAGCCGCGGCGCGTTCGTAGTAGCGGGCCGCCTTGAGCGGCTCTCCGGCGCGCTCGAAGTGCTCGGCCAGCCGCTCGGGATCACCACCGCCGCGCTCGAGCGCCTGCGCGAGGCGGCGGTGCATGTCGACCAATTCGTCGGCCTCGAGCTCACCGACGGTCACCTCGCGGATGCGGTCGTGGGCGGTCTCGATCGTGCCCTCGTCACCACCGCGGGCGAGCAGCATCTCGCCTTCGAGCAGCTTGTCTAGCGCGGCCTCGGGGTCCACCACGCCGGCCGCTTGGAACGCGATGCTCCGGCGGATCGGGCCGCTGGCGACCGCGACGATCGCCAGCAAGCTCCGCTGCTCGGGCGCGAGCTTGAGGATGCGGCGAGCGACGATCTTGTCGAGCTCGGCGGGCGAGGTCCCACCGCCTTCGACGCCCAAGCCGTGACCACGCACCAGCTCGCCGACGAAGAAGGGGCTGCCGCCAGCTCCCCGTGCATAGGCGATCGCCTTGGCGTCGAGCTCACCGCGGCTGGTCGAGCTCGACGGATCACCACCGAGCAAGGCCAGCGCCAGCTCGCGGGCGTCGTGCTCGGACAGCGGACCGATCGAGACCTCGCGGATCTCTCGCCCGGCCAGCGCCTCGGGGGTCAAGAGCACGCGCAGGGCCTCGTACTGATCGACCAGATCACGAAACGCGACGACCAGCAGCAGCGGCGGAGCGTCGGGCGGACGGACCAGCTCGGTCAGCAAGCGGGCGCTGTCGATGTCGCCCCACTGAAAGTCGTCGACGAAGAGCGCGACGGTCCGACGCTCGCTCAGCCGTCCCATCAGCTCGCGCAGCGACTCGAACGCGCGCGTGCGCAGCTCGTGCGGGTCGAGGCCGGACCGGTTGGCCCCGTCGTAGGCCCAGATCTCGGCGAGCACCGGGAACAGCCGGACCAGCGGGCTCGTGTAGGTCGGCTGCAGATCGGCCCGCTCGTCGTCGGACAGGCCGCGCAGGTGGACCGAGAGCGCGTCGATCATCGCGTCGACGCCCTTGTAGGGGACCGACTCGCGCTCGAGGCAGCGGCCGCGCAGGACCAGCGCACCTTCGCGCTCGCGCAGCTCCGAGAGGAAGTGACGGACCAACGCCGACTTGCCGAACCCGCTCGGGCCCCGCACGTGGATGGTCACCGCGGTGCCGCTCGAGCGGACCTCGTCGAAGGCTTGCTCGAGCGCCGCGAGCTCGCGCTCGCGACCGACGAACACCGCCCGCCCCGCGGTCATGCTCCCGTCCTCGACATCGCCGGCGAGCTCACCCGCTTGGGCCTCGCCGCCGAGCAAGCGGAGGATCTCGCGGCCGCCCGGGCGCTGCTTGGGATCGCGCGAGAGCAGCCGCTTGCACAGATCGACCAAGTGTGGCGGCGCGTCGCCGACGATATCGCTGACGTCGGGCGCCTCGTGCTCTCGCTTGGAGTAGAGCACGTGCGTGATCGAGCCCCGAAAGGGCCGCTTGCCCGTCAGGCACTCGTAGAGCATCACGCCGACCGCGTAGTAATCGGCGGCCGGACCGGCCTTCTCGAGCCCGGCCTGCTCCGGGGACATGTAGGCCGGCGTGCCCATCAGCGCGTCCTCGCCAGCCCCGAGCACCTCGGCTTCGGCGTGATCCTGCACGAGCCCGAAGTCGAGGATCACCACCCGGCCTTCGGGTGTGACCAGCACGTTGCTCGGCTTGAGATCGCGGTGAATGCAGCCGTTGCGATGCAGGTGCCGAACCCCGTCGACCAGCTGTCGCAGCGCTCGCTCGAGTCGGGCGAGGTTGGGCAGCTTGCCCGCAGGCGTCCGCCCGCGCACGTACTCGTCGAAGGGCACCCCGTCGACGATCTCCATCGTGAAGAACGTCGCCTCGTTGGGCAGGACCACCAGCTCGCCGAGCGCCACGAGGTTGTCGTGGGTCACGTGGGCGAGCGCGCGGAACTCCTGCTTGAAGCGATAGAGCATCCGAGCGCCGGCCCGCTCGAGGAACTTGAGCGCGACGAGCCGCCCGTCGGGCCCCTTGGCGGCGAACACCTGGCCCATTCCGCCGGCCCCGAGCGGACGGTCGATCAGGTACTCGCCCATCCGCATCCCGCACTCGAGCTTGGCGTACTGATCGGGGTCACCCACCAAGGTCGCTAGCGCAGGGGGTGTGCCCGCTCCCCGACTCAGCGTCGAGCCGAGCACGGATCGGGTGATGCTGAGTGTCTCTTCGGACTCCATGAGCTCGAGTCGCCGACCGGCGGGGCGGCAGCGAAGGTGGGCGAGCCTATCACGTTCGCTGGAGCACGGAGCAGGAGTGCCGGCGAGTTTCCACGCGAATTACAGCCCCTGGGGGGCTGACGAAGACAGATCTTCGGCCAAAGATCAGGGCGGTCGCGCACACGATCGGACCACGCTCGGGAGTTGGGTCGCGGAGGTCGAACCCCTGCTACCGTCGCCCGCGTGACGAGTCGAGACCAACGCATGCTCGCAGATCACTTCGCCGGCTCAGGTCGCCTGCACGAGATCCTCCAGCGAGCGTTTCCTGGCTGGGACGCCGAGCGCGACGACGTCGGCGCAGCTCCGGCTCGACACGAGACCCTGTCTCGGCACTTCGATCCCAGCGGCATCGTGCCGATGCCCACGTCGGCCGAGCAGGATGATCTAGCGACCGCGCGCGAGCGAGCGCTAGAGCGCCACACCGTCTACGCGCTCGCGGCCAATCATGACCGCGTAAAACCCTTCGTGAGCAATTGGATCGGCCACTGCCAGTCGGTCCGGGTCAGCCTGCCCGCCACGCCCGAGCAAGCTCGGACCATCTACACGCGGATCGGCCGAGTCGAGCCGAGTGACCACCTCGCGTTCTCGGTCCAGCAGATCGTCGATGGCTACGCGGCGCAGTTCGGGACCACCCCACGGGTCGAGCGCGTCGACCTGATCACCGGCGCCCGGATCCTGAGCCGCTTCTCGCCGATCTCGATCTACCTCGCCTACGCGCAGGCGAGCGACAGCCAACCGATCTTCTACGTGCTCGAGAGCGGCAGCGCTCAGGGCAACCCCGAGGTGCTCTACTTCGCGCCGCAGATGGGCGTCGAGGTCCATCAACAAGCCGGGTTTCAGTTCACCCCCTTCGCGTGCAAGACCAATTGGTACACTGGCTCGCTGACGATGGACTCGAGCGGCGCCGAGCCGGCCCGGATCGACATCTCGATCGCCCAGGAAAACGACGGCGCCCGCCATTACCTCGATCTCCACGTCGGCTATGCAGTCAGCGAGCCGACCCCCGTGATTCACCCGCTCGCGCTCCAGATCCAAGCGGCGATGCGAGTGTTCGCAATCGCCCAGGGTATGGGCTGCGAGCTCGAGTGGTGGGAATCGGGCCTCGGCGACATCGCTCGATCGACCTTCGAATGGATCGACGCGCCGCCGCGCAAAGGTAGCGGCGAGGGCTATTCGGGCTGCTCCACGCGATGAGTCAGCCCCGAGCTGCTCCTGAACGGACGCGCCCGCTCGGGTCCGCTCGCGTGCCCGTGATACTTTCGAGCCGATGAGTGGTGACGGCATCGACCTCCGCGACCCCGAGCAAGTCGCTGCGCTGTTAGGCGCTGGCCTGCCCGACAACGAAGACGCGGCCGCTGACGTCGCCGAGCTGATCGCCGAGCTCGAGCAGAGCGACAATCCGGTGTTCGCCCACATCGGCAAGGACACCGCCGGAGCGGCGCCCGAGATCGAGGCGCACGAGCTCGAGCACGAGCTCGTCGGCTTGACCGCTGGTGAGGAGCTCGAGGTCGGTGAGGCCGATCGCGTGCGGCCCGGCAGCAAGCCCTGGACCGACATCGATCGCCGCAAGGCTCGTGGCCGCCACGTCACCTACCGGCTCTACGCCAAGCACAGCCGACGCGAGCCGATCGAGGCGGCGTTCACCGGCGAGTGCCAGTCGGTTCGCGTGTCGCTGCCGCAGATCAGGCCCAAGGGCGGTGGTTACATCGGCACCTTCATCGGCAAGGTCGAGTCCAGCGATCACAAGCTGTTCTCGACCCAAGAGGTCATTCAAGCGTACGAGGCAAAGTTTGGGTCGGTCCCGAGGGTCGAGCGCGTCGATCTGATCACCGGCGCCCGCCACCTCGGCCGCCGGTTCTCGCCGGTCTCGATCTACTTGGCGTACTCGCGGGCGGACCAGCCCGAGCACCCTTGCTTCTACATCCTCGAAGGTGGCAGCGCGCAAGGTCAGCCCAAGTCGCTCTACATCGCCAAGGATCCGAGCGCCACGATCCATCAGCAGGCCGGCTTCGCGTTCACGCCGCTGACCTGCTCGTCGAATTGGTACCGAGGCGGCCTCGCGCTCACGGCCGACGGCCACCCCGAGACCGTGTTCTTGACCTCGGCGCAGGAGCGCGACGGCAGCCACGCCTACTTCGATCTCGCCGTCCACTACAAGGTCGAGCAGAAGCAGCGGCGGGTCATCTCGCCCTTCACCTTGCAGGTCGAGGCGGCCATGCGGGTGCTGGCGATGGCCGAGCAGGCCGGCTGCGAGCTGAGGAAGGGCGGCGGCGGTGGGCTGCAGCCGATCCTCGGCCCGATCTCCGAGGCGGTGATCCCCTGGGACATCAAGCCACGAGGCACCACGACCGCGGCCGAGCGCGCGCGCTACTGTGGGTGCCCCAAGGTCGACGGGTCGAGCTCGTCGGGATCGGGCTCGACCAGCGGCGACGTGCCCGAGGTCGATCCGACCGGCGGCTCGAGCTCGTCGAGCTCGTCAAGCTCGTCATCGAGCAACGCCCCCCGGATCGAGCCCTCGGGCCCACCCCGGACGGACTCGCCGGACTCCGGCTCGCGCGACCAGATCATCTCCCGCGCCGCCCCTCGCAAGCCGCCCTCGCGCTCGAAGAAGCCGCCGACCTGAGCCGCGAGCGCCCTTTGGCCGTCCTCCTCGACTCCCTGTGCTGACTGGCCCGCTTCGCGCCGCTCGTCGCGACCGCGGCGCGGGAGTATAAAGCCCGCCCCGTGGCTCGCCTCTACCCCAGCCAGGCGCCAGAGGGCCGCAGCGTGTTCGCGTTGCTGCGCGTGCTCGCCGTGATCGGCGGCACCTTCGCGATCCTGCTCGCGCTGCTCTACTCCGGCTACGTCGGCTACACCGATCTCGAGCCCGTCGAGGTCGAGGTCGTCGAGCACACGCTCGAGGTCGACGAGACCGGCCGCAAGGTCAGCTACGGTCGCTCGTGGCTGGCCCGCCGCGGCGGCCTGTGGGTCATGCACCTCGAGGGCTCGCCCGAGGAGATCGGCGACGCCCACGGTCACCTCGGCGCCCGGCTCTTTCACGGCCTCGACGCCCGCGTCGACTCGATGCTCGAGCAACGCTACCGCGGCTGGGTCGAGAGCTGGTCGCAGCTGATGCTGCTGCGCTGGGACTACCGCAACGCCGACGCGGCGCTGCCCGACGAGCTCCGCCGCGAGCTCTCGGCCCTCGCCGCTGCGCTGCCCGACGCGAGCGAGGGCCCGCTCGAGCCCTACCACCGGCTCTTCCTCCACCAGTGCTTCTTCGACATCACCCAGCGGCTGCAGGACGTCGTCATCGAGGGCAGCGTGTTCGCCGTGGCCCCGCGCGCGACCAGTGCGGGGGTCGAGGCCGGCAACTTGATCATCGGACGCACGCTCAGCCTCGATCTCGGCGCCGACTTCGAAGCCGACCGCGTGGTCGCCTTCTACTATCCGGACGGCAAGTACCCATTCGTATCGATCGGCTGGGCCGGCTTGATCGGGGTCGTCACCGGCATCAACGCGCGCGGCATCTTCGTGGCCGCGAACCCGGCCCGGACCGACGACGCCCGCGAGGCCGACGCGACGCCGCTGCCAATGGTCCTGCGCAAGGTGCTCGAGGAGGCCGACACGCTCGAGCAAGCCGTCCAGATGATCGAGGCCGCCGAGCTGCGGACCGCCGCTGTCGTGCTGGTCGGCGACGGTGTCCAGCGCAAGGCCGTCGTGCTCGAGGCCTCCGCTCGCGCTGGCGAAGAGGGCCGCTGGACCCGCGGCGAGGGCGAGCAGGCGCTGTGGGCCACCGATCACATGATCCGCGAGGCGTTCGAGGGCGACCCGCACAACGACCGGCTCAAGCGGACCACCTCGAGTGGTTATCGCTACGACCGCTTGGCCGAGCTCTTGGCCGCGCCCGGAAGCTTCCAGCCCGAGAACGCGGTCGAGCTGCTGCGTGACCGCCGGGGCCTCGCCAACACCGAGCTCGGGCTCGGCAACCGCAACGCGCTGGAGAACCTTCATACCACGCAGTCGGTCGTCGTCGACGCGACCTCGATGGTGCTGTGGGTCGCCGAGGGCCCCTCGACGCTCGGCCGCTATCGGGCGTTCGACCTCGGGCACCTGCTCGCCCGCCAGCGCACCCGCCCTGCCCCGCTGCCGGACTTTCCTGCCGATCGGCTGCTCTATTCGGAGGAGTACCGCGATTATCAAGAGGCGCTCGAGGGCATCGAGTTCGCCCGCGAGCTCCTGCAGCTCGGGCGCGCGGACGAGGCCCTGGCGGCCGCTCGGGTGTCGCTCGCGTTGGCGCCCGATATCGGTGAGTTGCACCGGTTGCTCGGCGACATCGAGCGGGAATTGGGCAACGCCGACGAGGCCAAGGTCCACTATCGGCGCTACCTCGAATTGGTGCCGGGGCGAATGCGTGATCAGGAGCGGGTCAAGGGAATCATCGAAGAGCTGGGCGGATGATTTGTCTTCGTCAGCCCCACGGG
>CBFGLP010001344.1:0-12973 GCA_965649595.1 uncultured Myxococcales bacterium
GCCGACGGTCGGCAGCACCTGCGTGTAGGCGATCTTGATCCGCCGCTCGCCCTTGGCCGGGATCGGGAAGATGTTGAGCTTGAACACGCTGCCCTCCTCCCACTGGAGCAGGGCCGGATCACGGGGCACGGTCGCGTCGACGATCTCGCGGAAGATCTGCCGGGCGCGCTGTTTTTCGAGCATCTCGCCGCGCATCCAGGTCTGGCCGACGAGCAGCTGGAGATCGGAGATCGACGCGTCCGAGGGCAGCGGGAATTGATAGATGCCCTCGAGGACTTGGCTGGCGTCGTTGTGGAAGGCCTGCTCGATCTCGGTCCGCGCGATCCGACCGGAGATCGAGACCTTGACCGTCTGCTCGGTCAGGCGCAGCGACTGCCGCTCGACCTGCGAGCCAGCCCGCCGCGCGACCAGGCTGCCCACACCCTGCGGCAGATCGTCGGCCAGCTTGGCGCTCTCCTCGA
This sequence comes from uncultured Myxococcales bacterium, assembly GCA_965649595.1. Classification (GTDB taxonomy): domain Bacteria; phylum Myxococcota_A; class Polyangia; order Nannocystales; family Nannocystaceae; genus Plesiocystis. The sequence goes on from CBFGLP010001344.1 coordinate 462, forward strand.
ATGCGCTCGCCCACGCGCTCTCGTGCAGGGGCTCGAGGCTCAGCTGGGGCGTGAGCGCGGCGGCGAGGATCGTCGGGTCGGGCGGGGTCTCGGGTCGAACGTCGGGAGCAGCCGGAGTCGAGATGCTGGCCCCGGGCCCGAGCGGGATCTCGCGATCAGCGGTGAATAGGCGCGCGTGGCCTTGCACGACCCCATAGTGGCGAGTCTCGCCCGCGTGCAGCTCGACCTCGCCGCGCTCGATCACCAGGCGATCGTCGGCAGCGATCACCTCGAGCACCGGCACGCTCGCGTCGGGCGAGGGCGGGTCGGCGAGCACGATCAGGCGCCCGCGCTCGAGCGTCATCGTCGGGTTCTTGCCCTCGACCACGTCGAGCGAGTCGGGCAGGCGCAGGCGAGTGTTCTCGTCGAGGCGCAGGCGCTGGCCGGAGGTCAAGGAGAGCTCGACCCGAGTGCCGCCGGGGAGCTCGATCCACTGGCCTGCCTTCAACGAGGCGCCCTCGCCCAAAAACGCGCCCTCGGGTAGGTCTGGCGCTTTCAGGCCCCGGCTGCCGCGGATCTTGTGGATCGTCGCGACCTCGACGGCGCTGGTCGTCGGATCGGCGGCCGCTGAATTGCCATCGCCCTGCGCCTCGTTGCCCGATTGGGGCGGCTCGCAGCCGGTCAGGGAGGGCATCAGGAGGGTCAGGGCGATGGAGGCCGGCGCCAGTGCGCGGAGCCGGGGACCAAGATTGGAGGGGGAGCTTCGGGGCATCGCGGCGGCTGCCTGGCTGAGGATGATCCGGGCAACGACCGGTCTGCGGGGGCCCTTTCAGGTTGCAGCCGCGGGCAGCCTCGGTCGGGGAGGTCGGGTCAGAACCCGGCGGCGTCGATCGACTCGACCGCCTCGGTCGCGCCGAGCTGCGAGTAGAGAGCCCGGGCGAGCTCGGCCAGCGTGGTCGCGCGCTCGCTCGGTCCTTCGAGGGCGACCAGCGTGCGCGCGAGCGCGAAGCGGAGCTCGGCCTCGTCGAGCGTGCCCATGAGGGAGCTCGGCCAGCTGGTCAGGGCTTGCTCGAGCGGCTCGCGTGCGGCGGCCGGACGACCGAGCGCGAGCTCGCAGCTACCGACACCGAGGCGAGCGGCCGCGACCTCGCGCTCGTCGTCGGTATGAACCTGTCGGGCGAGCCGCAGCGCCTCGCGGAACGACTCGAGCGCGAGCTCGTGCTCGCCGCGGAGCTGATGATCGACGCCGAGCTCGAACTCCACGCGCGCGCGCAGCTCGACGTCGCTAGGCTCGAGCAAGGCCCTCGCCGCCTCGTAGTGCTCGCGGGCGCTCTCGCGGCCGGCGACGCTGTCGAGGTTGCCCAGCTCGATCAGAGTGTCGGCGAGGCGACGCTCGCCGCCGCGATCGAAGCCCTCGCTGCGGGCGGCGTCGACCTGGCGGCGGCGCAACGCGGCGCTGCGCTCGAGGCTGGCCCGGGCCTCTTCGTCGCGTCCGAGCTGCCCGAGCGCGATGCCGACGTTGTGCAGGGGCGTTGCGAGCAGCGGGTGCGTCGGACCGAGGTGGCTCTCGATCAGCGCGATCGCCCGGTGGCCCTCGCTCAACGCCTGCGGGAGCTCGCGCTCGGCGATCGACACCCGCGCGAGCGCGTTGAGGGCCGTGGCCAGGCTCAGCGGCTGATCGCTCGACTCGAGCTCGCGGACCAGCTCGTCGAGGGTCACGCGCGCGCGGGGCAGCTCGCCGCGCAGCAGCAAGGTCTCGCCGTAGGCCTGCTGCCAGTGGCTGCGCGTGAGCAGGTCGCTGCCATCGCGCTCGATCAGGATCGCGGCGTCCTCGAGCGTCTCGTAGGCCTCGTCGACGCGGCCAGGCATGGTCGCCAGCAACCACCCGAGCTCGACCTCGGCGCGCAGCAGCAGCGAGTCGGAGTCGAGCCGCAAGGCCACGCGCTTGGCTTCGCGCAGGTGGGCCTCGGCGGGCTCGGGCTCGCCATCGAAGGCCTCGAGCAGCGCGAGCAGGATCAACCCCTCGGCCAGCAGCGCGCGCTCGTGCGGGGCCTCGAGCTCGCGGGCTGCGGCGACGAGGTCCTTGGCGCGGGCGCGGGCTCGCTCACCACCCACCGAGCCAGCCTGCCAGCGCAGGCGGATCACCTGTTGACGGAGCGTCTCACCGGCCTCGCTCGAGGCGACGAAGGCGGTCGGGGGATCGTCGCCCTCGCAGCGAGCAGGATCGGGCAGCGCCAAGACCATCGTCGGCGCCTGCATGAGCACGGCCGCGTCGGCCTCGCTCAGCAGCTCGGCCAAGATCGCGACCTCGTCGAGCTGCGCGGCCAGGCACGACTCGCGCGCACGAACGAGCGACGTGGTCGGGCCCGGGTGCGTGGCTCGGGCCTCGCAGACGTTGGTGTGAGCCTCGAGCCAGCGATCCGCGAAGCGCTCGAGCTCGCGCTCGACTCGCGCCGCAGACGGCCTTGCCCAGGTCGCGTCCTCGAGCGCAGCGAAGCGGTCCGAGATCCGCTGACGTGCCGCCTCGCCGAGCTGCTGGTCGAGCTCGGCGGGTACATCGACGCACTCGGACTCGGCCTTGCTGTCGGGCAGCAGCACGCCGAGCGCGACGGCGGCCCCGAGCAAGCCGACGAGCGCGGCCGTCTGCCGACGGGCGCGGCGACGGGCCGGGTGCCGCTCGAGCTCGGCCAGCAGCGCGCTCATGCTCGGGTGCCGATCGCGTGGGTTCGGCTCGAGCCCGCGGACGATCGCCCGCTTCAGCCAGCGAGGGGGTGTCGGCGTGCCGAGGTCATCGGGGAACTCGATCTGCCGCTCGGAGATCTTGAGCGCGAGCTCGGGCTGCGTGCGGGCCGGGAAGGGGTGGTGACCGTAGACCGCCTCGAACAGCGTCATGCAGAACGCGAACTGATCCGAGGTCTCGTCGGCCAGCTCGCGCTCGTGCTGCTCGGGCGACATGTAGAGCACCGTGCCGATCAACGAGCCCTTCTCGGTCAGCGCGTCGGTCGAGAGCTCGCCGCTCGAGCTCGAGTGGGGACCGCTGCCTTCGTGGGTGACGATGTCGTGCTCGGGGTGGTTGGCGTCGATCCGAGCGATGCCGAAGTCGACCACGCGCGCGCGCCCATCCCAGCCGACCAGCACGTTCTCGGGCTTGAAGTCGCGGCGGATCACGCCCCCGGCGTGAGCCGCTGCGAGCCCGCGACCGGCCGCGATCAGGATCGGCAGCACCTCGGACCAGCGCCGGGGCGTCCGCAACCACTCGCGCAGGCTCTGACCCTGAACCAGCTCCATCGCGATGAAGAGCGAGCGCTCGTGCACGTCGGCGGCCCAGATGCGCACGACGTTGGGGTGGTCGAGGCGGGCGAGCGCTCGCGCCTCTCGCAGGAGTCTCTCGGTCGCGCGGCGCCTCGGCGAGCGCAGCAGCTTGAGCGCGACCCGACGCTCGAGCGTGACGTCGCGGGCGTCGTAGACGATGCCCATCGCACCGCGGCCGAGCACCCCGAGGATCTCGTAGTTCGCGAAGCGCGCTCCGACCTCGAGTCGATGATGCTCGGAAGCGTCGTCGTCGTGGGTCCTGCCGCCGTCGTCGGTCTCTACTTCGGTCGCCGACGGCTCGTCGGCAGCGCTCGCGGGGATCGCCCGCCCCATCGTCAGACTCTCATCCAGCACGGCCCGGCCAGGATACCAATGCTTTGCTAGCGGTGCGCAAGCTGCGAGGGCGCAAAAATACTGATTGCTGTTCTGGAGCTGCCTTGCCCCATTGGCCCCTGGAAAGCCAGCTGAGGGACTTCAAGCCGCGCCGCAACCGCGACCGAATCACCACGGGGCCACAAGTAACGAGATTCCAATCCTCCTACTCTGACACGCGGTGAAGCGCTCGTTTCCGTACATCTTTGAACACACCAACGAGACGGCCCGCAGGCCGACCATCGCCTGACCGAGGTGGCTCAGATCCGCGAGCCCGCGGACGTCGGAGGTTGAACCTCGTCCGGCGGCGGCGCCTCGACTCGGTGCCCGTGGGGATGCTGGCACGTGCCCTTGCCCTCGTGCACGTCGCAGACCAGCTCGTCCGAGCAGTCCTCCGCAGTTTCACAAGGAGTACCCACCTCGCTGTCCTCGTCTTCGCACCCTGGAGCGCCAGCCAGCGCGAGCATCAGAGCCAAGGTGCGAGCGGTCGGGCGACGTCGGGGGAGTCGAAGCATGGCGCACCATATTCGATGGGCCCCGGCCGGGCATGCGACCAACGGACGCGGCGACCCTCGGTCGCGGGGATCCGCGAAGGTAGTGCCGTAGGCTCGCGCGGTGCTTCGACCCGCGTATGCCGTGATCGTGCTGGCGATCGGCGCGTCGCTCGGCTGTCTACAGGCCTTTGGTCCCAACCTTCGCGCGCGTGGGCCTCATGTCGCGCTCGCCCCCGCGAGCAGCAACGACGAGTGCCTCGGCTGTCACCCGAGCGAGCAGCAGGCGATCACACAGGGGGTGGACGAGGACCACCCTGCCACCGCGCCGATCGTCGCCGACTGGATGATCGTCGACGAGCGCGCTTGCGTGACCTGCCATCGCGTCGCGACTCCCCACTCGTCGGGCCGCGTCGCGTTGCTCGCTCGTCTCGGCGAAGAGGATCGGCGATGAGCCAGCAGGCGCTCCGCGTCGCGCTCGTGTTGGTCACGCTCGTGCTGGCCCTGCTCGCGCGACCGCGGCTCGCCCTGGCCCACCACGTCCCCGGGCACGGCAGCTCCGAAGGAGTGCGCAGCATCAACAGCCTCGGCAACCGCGGCGGCTCGGCGAACACCCGGATCCTGTTGTTGAACGAGTTCAGCCACTCGGGCAGCGCGCTGGTCCCGGGTCAGCGCAACGATCTCTCGCTGCTCGGCGAGTTCGCGCCCCTGCCCGCGTTCTCGTTCGGCGCCCAGCTCCCGCTGACGATCCTCGCCGAGCAACCCCCGGGTCTGCCCGCGAGCACGCAGGTTGGCTACGGCGACACGCGGGTGTTCATGCGTGTCACGCCCTACGCCGACAAGCTGATCCACCGGGTGCTGACGGTAGCCATCTCGGCCAGCTTCCCGACTCGGACAGTGCGAGCGAGCGTCGATCCGGGCCGGGTCTGGTCGGTCACGCCGAGCATCATCTTTACTCGGACCTACTCGAAGCTGTTCTGGCAGGTGCTCGCGCTCGCCTCGACCGAGTGGCGGCCCGCCGGGATCGCGCTCGATCTCAGCGCGGGCGCGCAGGTCGGTGGGCGGCTCGCCAAGGGCCGGCTGGCGATCGGCGCGGGTGGCCTGGTCGACGTCCGTACGGTCAACGGCTGCACCACGCCCGACGACTCGCTCGAGCTCTGCACGGACAGCCGCGCGGGCGAGGAGGAGCGGGAGATCGGCTCGACCCGAGCGACCGCGCTGGGCACCCTCGCGTGGACCTTCCATCCGCGCTGGTCGCTCAACCTCGCGCTCATGCTGCCCGTCACGCCCAAGCGCGACTTCGATGTCGGCGCGAGCCTCGGTGTGCAGGTCGTGTTCTGACCGGTGACGGTTGTGTGAATTGCCTAGGAGCCGGCTGGATACGGACGATCTGCGCCGCTGCCGGCATGGAGCTTGGGAGAAAAGCAACACAGAAATGTCTGGATAGATCGAGCTTGTCACCGACGCGAAACACTTCGGACACCTCGAAGGCACGCCACGCTCCTATGTTGCCGCCATCCGATGTTCGGCGGATTCGACCCCACCGGCGATCCCGATCGCTCCTTCTTCGAGCGAAAGCGCTGGCAATCGCTCGTTGCGGCAGTGTTGCTGACCGGTGGGTCGCTCGGCTACGCGTTCTGGCTCGCCAGCCGCGAAGAGCCGGTCGTCGAGCAAGAGGAGATCGTCGACGCCGAGGTCCAGAGCTTCGAGATGGAGGAGGAGCCGGAGGAAGAGCCGGAGCCGGAGCCCGAGCCGCCTCCGCCCGAGCCGCCGTCGGACGATCCCAAGCCGAAGAAGTCCAAGCCGACCCCGGCGCCCGACATCCAAAACGTCGAGAAGGCCGACGAGAACCCCGAAGAGGGGGACGTCAACACCGAAGGCCCGACCGGCGGCAGCGGTGGCGGCAACAGCCAGCGCAGCGACGGCGACGGGGGCAAGAAGCCGGAGCCGAAGCCGGAGCCGAAGCCTGAGCAGCCGAAGCCGAAGCCAAAGCCCAAGTCGCTCGACATCGACGACAGCAAGCCGATCGAGCGACCCGAAGAGGCGACCGTGCCCAAGAAGGTCGGCGGCGACCCGATCGCCTACCCGGAGGAGCTGCGCAAGCGCAACGTCACCGGCAAGGTCAAGGTCAAGCTGACGATCTACAAGGACGGCTCGGTCAAGGGCGCGAAGGTGCTGGCCAAGCAGAACTCGGTCAACGCCGACGAAGATCCCGAGCTCGCCGAGCTGGCCCACAAGCTGTTCCTCAAGGCCGTGCAGAAGGCGCTGCCGACCTGGAAGTACGAGCCCTCCAAGTACAAGGGCAAGCCAATCACGGTCTATCTGACCATCACGATTCCCTTCGATCTGAATTGATCGAGGCGCAAGCGGAACGACGCAATGGATCTCGACCTCGTACACATCTGGCAGACGATGAGCTTCCTGTCGAAGCTCGTCGCAATCACTCTGGTCGCGATGGGCGTGGGCTCGTTCTACGTCACGATCGAGCGCATCTTGGTGCTGAACAAGGCGTTCTCCAGCTCGGCCGGGTTCTCGCGCAAGGCTCGGCCGCTGCTCGACGATCTCGAGCTCGACACCGTGCTCGACCTCGCCAGGGGCCAGGAGTTCGCCAAGGCGCCGCTGGCCAAGCTGACCCGGATGGGCATCGAGGCCTACAATCGCCACGCCGACTCCGAGGGCAAGCTGGACTTCGCCCGCCGCGACCTCGAGCGTCGGCTCGAGGACATCGCCGCCGAGGCGCGCAAGGGCATGGGCTTCTTGGCCTCGGTCGGCTCGACCGCACCCTTCATCGGTCTGTTCGGCACGGTGATCGGCATCATCGTGGCCTTCCAGGGCATCGCGGCGGCTGGCGGCGGCGGCATCGAGGCTGTCTCGGCTGGTATCGCCGAGGCGCTGATCGTCACCGCGGTCGGTCTGGCCGTGGCGATCACCTCGGTGCTGATCTTCAACTACTTGTCGAAGCGCTTCGACAAGCTCGACATGGCCATGCAGCACGCGGCCGGCGAGCTGCTCGACCACTTGGAGGCGCACGATGGGCGTTCAACTTGACGCGGGCGGCGGCAAAAACGGGGACGTCAAGCCGAACATCAACGTCACCCCGCTGGTCGACATCGTCCTGGTCCTGCTGATCATCTTCATGCTGGTGATCCCCAACATGCAGGAGGGCGTTCCGATCGAGCTGTTCAAGGCCAAGAACGCCGAGAAGGACAGCGAGGAGCACGAGCCGATCGTCGTGACCGTCGCCAAGGCCAAGGACAGCGAGCAAGCCAGCTATCACGTCGGCGACGTCGAGCTGACCCGCGACGCGCTGGTCGCCGAGCTGGCCCGGCTGCACGGGGAAGACGGCAACCGCCAGCTGCTCTTTCGCGGCGACGCCCGGCTCGAGTACGGGCTGATCCGCGACGTGTTCCGCGAGGCGCAGAACCTCGGCTTCGCGTACATCCAGCTCTCGGTCGGTGCGCAGAAGGAAGGCTGGCAGGAGTAATGGCTGGGCAGACGACCTTCAAGCGGCGACCCAAGGCCGCGGTCACCCCCGACATGAACGTGACCCCGCTGGTCGACGTCGTGTTGGTGCTGCTGATCATCTTCATGGTCCTGGCCCCGGTCGTCAGCGCCCACTACCTCGGTCGCCTGCCGCCGCCCGACGACAAGGACGAGCAGCTCGCCGAGGCCAACCCCGACAACAAGCCGCTGGTGCTCAAGATCTCGGCCGACGACGCGGGCGCGGGCGTGTTCAAGGTCGGCTCGATCGAGCTCGACCCCGCCGACGCCTCGACGCGGCTGGGCCGGCTGCTCGCCTCGCGGCCCGACAAGGTCGTCTACGTCGACGCCAGCGACGAGACGCCCTATGGCCTGGTCCTCCAGGGCATGAGCTACGCGAAGGACGCTGAAGAGTCGGTCAACGTGCTGGTCCGCGAGAAGGCCGTCGAGCAGGGCAACGACCCCAACGAGATCGGTCGCCTGCGAGTCACGGCGGTGCTGGTCACCAAGGAGATTCCGGTCGAATAGCTGCCGGGTCTCTAGCTCGACTTCAGCCCCGTGGGCTTCGTCAGCCCGTCCGGGCTGAAGGGCTGATGAAGACAGTTTCGATCAGGCCGCGCCCATGAGCGCGGCCGAGTCGCATTCGCCCATGGAATGGGCAAATCGCTGAATCCAAGACGTAACGGACATGCAACGACATCGCAATCTGACGCGGTGGAGCTTCGTGCTGCCTTGTTTTCTGCTCGCGAGCGGATGGACCGCTAGCTCCAGCGCTGCGCCGCCCGAAGGCGAGAGCGAGAGCGAGGGCGACGCTGGTGAGGGCTTCGAGTTCGACGCGGGCGACGACGAAAGCAGCTTCGACGACTCCGACGTGGTCGAAGAGGTGACGGTCGCGCCCACGACCCCACCGGCCGAAGGCGAAGACGACGACACGATCTCGCCCGACGAGGGCTTCACGTTCGAGGACATCTCCGAGGACGAAGAGGCGCTCGCCGAGGAGCTCAAGTCCGGCGAGGTCCAGGCCAAGGGCCAGACCGGCACCATCAGCGGCGTCGTCCACAACGCCAAGGGCGAGCCGCTGGCCGGCGTGTACGTGCGGGCCAAGGGCACCGACTACCTCGCGCGCACGGGGGTCGACGGCAAGTTCGAGCTCAAGCTGCCGCCGGGCGTCCACACGCTCTCGGTCGAGCTCGACCTCTACAAGTCCAACGAGATCGCCAACGTCGGAGTGAAGGTAGGCGAAACCAACACGCAGGACATCGAGCTGGTCCCGATGGCCGGCGTGCAGGAGACCTACGCGGTCGAGGACGACCTCAACCTCGAGGCCGAGGGCGCGCTGCAGGAGGCCCGCAAGAAGAGCACCAAGGTCAGCGACGGCCTCGACGCGGCCGAGATCGGCAAGTCCGGCGGCGGCAAGGTCTCGAGCGTGGCCGTCCGGATCGTCGGCGCGACCGTGGTCAAGAACCGCTACCTGTTCGTCCGCGGCCTCGGTCACCGCTACGGCAATACGCTGCTCGACGGCGCGCGGCTGCCCAGCCCCGAGCCCGAGCTGCGCACCGTGCCGCTCGATGTGATGCCGGCCGACGCGCTCTCGGCGATCGACGTGCAGAAGACCTTCTCGCCCGACGTGCCCGGCGACTTTACTGGTGGCTCGGTCCAGTTCGTCACCCGCGACGTGCCCAGCGAGCTGCTGGTCAAGCTCAGCGTCGGCACGGGCGTGAACACCAACACGACCTACCAGCCGATGCTTACCAACGGCGGGTTCGCGGCGCACGACTTCTTCGGGCTCGGCAACTATCCGCGCCGGCTGCCCGACAGCTTCCCCGACGGGCAAAAGGTCGGTCGCAGCGCGTACGACCCCAACAATCCCTTGCAGCCTCTCTACACGCCCGACGAGGTCGAGGCGCAGGGCGAGGCGCTCTACACCGACACCAAGGTCCGTCGCTGGCGCGCCGCTCCGGCCAATTACAAAGTCGGCCTGACGCTCGGCAACGGCTGGCAGACCAACCAGGCCGGCGGCAAGTTCGGTGTGCTGTTCGCGGGCGGATACAACAACAAGCACCAGACCAACCGCGAGGTCGTCCGGCAGTACGGCGAGAACATGGGCGAGCTGCAGGTCGACACCCCGCAGGTCGACTTCGACTCGCTCAAGACCGTGTACGAGGTCAACTATAACGGCCTGCTCAAGCTCCAGTGGGACGTGAACGCGAACAACCGGTTCGAGCTGACCGGCTTCTACTCGCGCGAGGCTCGTGACGAGACCCGCGACATGCTCGGCACCGCGCGCTCGGTGTCGGGTATCGACGAGGTCAACTACACGCGCTTGCGCTACACCGTCCGGTCGATCGCGTTCACGCAATTGCAGGGTCGCCACAAGATCGAGCGCGCGGCCAACATGGAGATCGACTACTTCGGCGCGTTCTCGCAGGCCCGCCGCTACGATCCGGCCCTGCGCGAGATGGTGTTCGTCAACACCAACGGCAGCTGGGCCGCCGACGCGTCGAAGGGCACTGTCGGCGATCAGCTCTACCTGGATCTCGTCGACAACAACGAGAACGCGGGGCTCAACCTGACCTTCCCCTTCAAGCAGTGGAAGGGCCTCGAGGGCAAGGTCAAGCTCGGCGGCTGGATCGAGGGCAAGCAGCGCGAGTTCTCGGCCCGCCGCTACTACTTCCAGGTCGCCAGCGGCCTCAACGACCAGATCCCCGACGGCCGCGGCAACATCATCGTGACCTCGACGATCGGCGGTGGGGCGAGCGCCAACAGCGGTGGAACCGAGCCCTTTGCGCTGGTCGAGGGCACGCGTGCGCAGGACAACTACAACGCGTGGTCGCGCAACGTCGCTGGTTACGCGCTACTCGAGCTGCCCTTCGTCAACTGGTTCAAGATCACCGGTGGCGCGCGCATCGAGTCGAACGTCATCAACGTCACGCCGGTCGATGTTTACGCGATCCCGGGCGCCGAGCCGAACCCCCTGCTCGCGCCGGTCCGGCTCGTCGATCTCGACGTGCTGCCCTCGGCCTCGCTGATCTTCTCGCCGGACCTGCCCGAGAAGGCCGGCGACATGAACATTCGCCTGACCGGCGCGCGCACGCTCGCGCGGCCCGAGTTCCGCGAGCTCGCGCCCTTCGAGTTCCGCGACTACGTCGGCGGGTTCGACAAGCAGGGCAACCCCTTGCTGACCAGCACGCGGATCTGGAATGCGGACCTGCGGGTCGAGTGGTTCCCGCGCAAGGCCGAGGTCGTGGCCGTCTCGGCGTTCGCCAAGTGGTTCGATGACCCGATCGAGGAGGTCGTCGCCGCCCGAATCCCGCCCAAGTCGTCGTTCGCCAACGCCAAGGCCGCGGTCAACTACGGCGTCGAGGCCGAGTTCCGCAAGGCGCTCGACTTCCTCGCGCCGAAGGACAACAAGAAGGCCCGCCAAGTCCTGCGCGACCTCTCGATCGGGGCCAACTTCGCCTACATCTATTCGCGCGTCGAGCTCTACCCGCCCTGCTACCCGCCCGGCGCCGAGCCGGTCGAGGGCAAGGTCGAGCTCGAGAATTGTCGACCCGAGTTCGACGTCGCGACCTCGCGGGTGCGTCCGCTGCAAGGCCAGTCGCCCTGGGTCGTCAACGCGTTCATCGACTACGACAACTCGGACACCGGCACCAACGTCCGCGTGATGTACAACAGCTTCGGCCGGCGGATCGAGGCGGTCAGCGCGTTCGGGCTCCCGAACATCTATCAGGAGCCGATGCACATGATCGACCTCGTCGCGTCGCAGCGGCTGTTCGCGTTCAAGCGGAACGAATTCGGCGATCTGCGCGACGAGCTGACGCTATCGTTCGAGGTCAGCAATTTGCTCAATACGCCCGAGCTCTACACGCAAGGTGATGACAAGTTCACGACCTATCGAACCCGCGATGGCCTGAGCTTCATGCTGGGATTGAGCTGGAAGTATTGATCGCCATCTCGCACAGCAGCGCGCATTTCGATATGCGCGCTGGGCTCACTGCACGAAAGACCAATCGTCACACAACCTTCGCAAAGCCGAGCGCTGCCCGTCACTCGCCCGGTGTAGCTATCCCCCGCGTAGGAGACATCCTCATGAAGCGTACTCCATGGACCCTGCTGACCACTGGCATGACCTTTTCGCTCGTCGTCTCGATGGGCGCTTGCAGCGACACCAACAACGAGGACGACGAGGTCGGTGACGGCGATGGTGACACCACCGGCGACGGTGATGGCGACACGACGGACGCGACGGACGATGAGACCGGTGATGGTGACGGCGATCCGACCGGCACGACCGAGTGCGCCGATCCGACCGATCCCGCCGCCCCCACCGAGATCGTCAGCGGGAACATCGACGCCGACACGACCTGGACCTGCGACAAGATCTGGGGCCTCGCGCCCGACACTCAGGTGACCGTCAACGGCGCGGTCCTGACCATCGAGCCCGGCACCACGATCAAGGGCACTGGCGGCTCGGCGCTGATCATCGAGAAGGACGCGCGGCTCGAGGCCGAGGGCACCGCCGACGCTCCGATCGTGTTCACCTCGGCGCAGCCCGATCCGGCCCCCGGTGACTGGGGGGGCGTCGTGTTCCTCGGTGAGGCCATCATCAACCTCGAGGGCGGCGTCGGCCAGGCCGAGGGCTTCGTCAACGCGCCGACCTACGGTGGCGACAACGCGGCGCACGACTGCGGCACGCTGGCCTACGTCCGGGTCGAGTACGGCGGCTTCGCGCTCAGCGAGGGCAACGAGCTCAACGGCATCACCTTCTACGCCTGCGGCACCGACACGACCGTCCACCACGTGCAGTCGCACATGGGCAGCGACGACGACGTGGTCGACATCGAAGCCGCCGCCGAACCACTCGATGCCGTCGTCGCT
>CBFGLP010001345.1:0-5379 GCA_965649595.1 uncultured Myxococcales bacterium
CGTCGTCGAGCACGAAGCCGACGAAGCGGGCCTGCTGGTCGTCGCCCGGGCCTCCGGCACCGCCCGTGACACCGGCTTGCTGGGCCACGCCGCCGACCAGCCGCCAGATCACGTAGCCGACGCCCAGCAGGATCAAGATGACCCAGCCGAAGGGGGAGCGCAGGAGCAGGAAGATCAGCGGCAGCAAGAAGCCACCGCCACCGCCCTCGCCGCGGCGGTCGATCAGGTCGGCGCTCTCGTGGCCAGGATCCCAGCGCATGATCGAGGGCAGGGTAGCAAGCTTCGGTCAGCCCGGTCGCCGAGGTGGGATCGGCCCAGGCAATCCCGGGGTGGGAAGGCGGGCTGACCGAGCGTGCGCGGATGGATCAGTCTGACAGTCTGATCGACCAACGGATCTCGAGAGGGGTCTCGGCACGCGGCTCCAAGAGCTCGCCGCGCTCGTAGAGGAGGCAGCGGACCCGCGCGACCGTGGACGGCGACAGGACCATCGAGTTGTCATCGAGGTCGCGCAGATCGAGCTCGAGCGCGACGTGGGTCGCCTCCTGCCGCGGACGCAACCAGAGGATCGCGCCTGGGCGGCCTTGCTCGCGCAGCTGCTCGCCGGTCCCGAGCAACACGGCGAGCACGACCATCCGCGGGCCGATCGGCAGCGGAGCTTCCCAGGCCTCGTGCGGCTCGGGCCGACGCAGCTCGACGCGGCGGCGCTTCAACCAGGGCCCGAGCAGACCGAGCGAGCCGTCGAGCGTCTGGCCGAGCGTCGCCTCGCGCTCCGGGTCGAGCAGGCGACGCAGCGTGGCGGCCTCGTGCAGGATCGTCTCGACCTGGTGGATCGACTCGAGCGCGCGATTGAGGCGCTCCGCTACCCGGTCGCTCGAGGCCCGATCGGTCGATTCCGGCAGCGAGCTGCGGGCAAGCTCGACCAGCAGCGTCAACCCCTGCATCGGGTTGCCGAGCTCGTGCAGCAGGAGATCCATGACCTGATCGAGCAGATGCCGCTCGGTTCGCTCACGGACGCACGCGACTGACCGTTCCACCGCTTCGATCACCTTTCGTGCGAGGGTGGACGCCGCCGCGACGCTTGTCTACCGCTTCGCTCGTGTGGCCCTGAACGAAGTCAGGCGCGCTCTGCCAGGGCGACTGTTCGCGGCGCCGGCGACGTCATCTGTGGCCAACTGCCTCGCGATGGGTTGTGGCAAACGGTGCCACTGGCTGCTAAGTCAGCGGCCCCGTGCGAGGCGTCCGGCAGCACGTCAACCCACTCGGCGGCCACTTCCTCGAGGCCCGCGCCGAGCCGATCGCGATCCCGTCCGGCGCTCGCCGGGTCGAGGTCGAGCTCGGCTGCGCCGAGGCGAAGTTCTCGTTCGAGCTCGCCGAGCGACACCCAGATTGGTTCGTGGTCGGTCTGGAGATCCGCGAGCTCTTGGTCGAACGCAACCGCGAGCGCGCGGCTCGACTCGGGCTTCGCAACCTCGCGTTCGGCTACGTCAACCTCAACGTCGATCTCGAGCGGGTGTTCGAGCCGGGCAGCGTCGATCGCTTCCACCTGCTGTTCCCGGATCCTTGGTTCAAGCAGCGGCACCGCAAGCGACGGGTGGTCGAGCCAGGCATGCTCGCGGTGATCGCCGAGCAGCTGGCGCCCGGCGGCGAGCTGCACTACGCCAGCGACGTGTTCGACCTGGCCCTCGACGCGATGGCCGAGCTCGAGCAACCCGAGACGCTCGAGCTCGGCTTTCACAACGTCGCGGGGCCCTGGAGCTTCGTACGCGACAACCCGAGCGACGCGACCAGCCGCCGCGAAGACACGACCTTGGCTCGCGGCCAACGAGTCTGGCGGATGCGCTACCGACTCGATGAAGGATAGGAGTCGAGGGTGATCGACACGCACGCAGACTGGCTCGCGCGCGAGCCCTTCACGTTGGTGCTGAGCGCTGGGTTCTTCGGCTTCTTCGCCCACACCGGGGTCGTGCAGGCGCTCGAGCAAGCGGGCCTGCGCGCGGGCAGGGTGGTCGGTGTGTCGGCGGGGGCGATCGTCGGCGGCTGCTGGGCGAGCGGGGTCCCGGGCGCGACGCTAGCCGGGGTGCTGCAGGGGCTTCGTCGGGAGAACTTCTGGGATCCTTCGTGGGATCCCGCTGGATGGAGCCTGCTCTCGCGCCCGCCCGATCCCGGGACGCCGCTGGGTCTGCTGCGTGGGCGCAAGCTCGATCGCCTGCTCGCCGCGGTGCTCGCCCCCACCGGGGTCGAGCGGATCGAAGACTGCCCGATCCGCTTCTCGCCGGTGACCCACGATCTGCTCGCGAGCCGTCCGATCGCGCATGAGCGTGGTCCGCTGCGGCCGGCCATCCGAGCGAGCGCGGCGTTGCCCGGGATGTTCGGTCCGGTCCGCGTGCAGGGTCGCCTGCACGCCGATGGTGGCATCCGTGATCGACCTGGTTTCTCTGCGCTGGCGCCCGAGGAGCGAGCGCTCTACCACCACCTGATCCGACGCCGCGGCAAGCGAGGGCCGCTGCGCGCAGCCACGCTCGCGCGCGAGGCCGAGGAGCTGCGCGTGCTGCCGAGCCGGCCCGTGCTGGTGATCCCCGAGCTGCCGAAGGTCGGACCCAACTCGCTGGATCGCGGACGCGAGGCCATGCGGGTGGCCAAGGTCGCGACGCTGCGCTGGCTGGACCAACGCTTCGTCGTCCCCGGTTAGGGCCACCGCGGCTTCGGCGATCGAAGGGCCTGCGCGCCTGCTTGCTCTCGTTCCCGCGCTCGCGCAGGTACGTGTATGCCCGGGCGCGACGAATTCTTCCCGCTCGTGACGTGCGGGATCGACATTCTCGAGCGACGCTGCGCGATGGAAGGCCGCGGCGCCTACTGCTACAAACTCAAGCCGCATGTGCGGCATCATCGGGTACACCGGTTCTCGCTCCGTCGCTCCGCTGCTCGTCGAAGGTCTGCGACGCCTCGAGTACCGCGGCTATGACTCGGCTGGTGTCGCGGTGCTCGATCCCACCCGACGTCCGCCGCTGGTGATCACTCGCAGCGAAGGAAAGATCGCCGCGCTCGCGGCCAAGCTCGAGGCCGAGCCGCCGACCGGGACCACGGGCATCGGCCACACGCGCTGGGCCACGCATGGGCGGCCCTGCGAAGCCAACGCGCACCCGCAGCGAGCGGGCAGGGTCTGCGTCGTCCACAACGGGATCATCGAGAACTACGCGGCGATGCGCGAGGGCCTGCGCGAGCGGGGCCGGCAGTTCTCGAGCGAGACCGACACCGAGGTCGTCGCCCACCTGATCGACGAGCTCTACGATCGAGCCGGCGACGGTGACCTGCACGCGGCGGTCCGCCAGGCGCTCGCCCAGCTCGACGGTGCGTACGCGCTGTGTGTCCTGCACGACGATCACCCGACGCTGCTGGTCGCGGCTCGCCACGCCTCGCCGCTGCTGATCGGGCTCGGCGGAGCGCAGGGTGAGCCGGGTCCGAGTGGCGAGCGCTGGCCGGCCGAGACCTTCGTCGCGTCCGACGTCGCGGCGATCCTCCAGCACACTCGCATGATCGTCGACCTCGACGACGGCGACACGGCGCTGGTCGGTCCCGAAGGCGTCCTCTCGTTGCTCGATCGCGCGGGCCAGCCAGTCGAGCGCGCGCGTCGGCGGATCGAGTGGAGCCCGCTGGCGGCCGAGAAGCAGGGATTCAAGCACTTCATGATCAAGGAGATCTTCGAGCAGCCACGGGCGGTCCGTGACACGCTGATCGGGCGGCTGCCGAGCAACGGCGATCCGGGCCGACCCGCGTTCGACGATCTCGATCACCTCGACGCCAAGGCGCTCGCGGCTCACGGCGAGATCATCATGGTCGCCTGCGGGACCTCGTGGCACGCGGCGCTGGCCGGCAAGTACTTGATCGAGCAATTGGCTCGGATCCCGGTCAACGTCGATCTGGCCAGCGAGTTCCGCTATCGCAACCCGATCCTGCGCCCCGGCGACGTGGTCCTGGCGATCAGCCAGTCGGGCGAGACCGCCGACACCCTCGCGGCGCTCAAGGAGGCGCAGCGACTCGGCGCGCGCGGGCTGGCGATCTGCAACGTCGTCGACTCTTCGATCGCGCGAGCTGCCGATCGGGTGCTCTACACCCACGCGGGGCCCGAGATCTCGGTCGCCTCGACCAAGGCTTTCACCACGCAGCTGACGATGCTGACGATGTTGGCGATCCACCTCGGCCGCGGGACTGGGGCGCTGAGCGAGGAGCGGGCGCGCGAGCTGACCGAGGGCCTGCGCGAGCTACCCGTTGCGATCGACGCGGTGCTCGGCCAGCAAGCCGCGATCAAGATCATCGCCCGCCGCTGGGTCGGCGCGCGGGACTGGCTGTATTTGGGCCGCGGGCTCGGGTTCCCGGTCGCGCTCGAGGGCGCGCTCAAGCTCAAGGAGATCAGCTACGTGCACGCCGAGGGCTACGCCGCCGGGGAGATCAAGCACGGGCCGATCGCGCTGATCGACGAGCAGGTGCCGGTCGTCGTGCTCGCGCTCGAGGGACCGGGCTATCACAAGACGCTGTCGAGCCTCGAGGAGGTCCGCGCGCGCGGTGGCAAGATCATCGCGCTGGCGACCAACGGGGACAATCGAATCGGCGATGTGGCCGACGATGTCATCTTGGTCCCGCGCGTCGATCCATTCTTGCAGCCGATCATCGCATCGGTTCCGCTGCAATTGCTGGCGTATCACGTCGCCGACCTGAAGGGGACCGATGTGGATCAGCCCCGCAATCTGGCCAAGTCGGTGACCGTCGAATAAGGCCACACTTCGCGCCCACTTTCGCGATAGTTGCGACGTTCATTGACATAATTGTCTGCGTCAGCCCCACGGAGGCTGAAATCGTTCGCGCGAAGTCAGCCCTGCCGAGGGCTGATTTCGCGCATCCGCGAATCTCGCGGGCTTGCGAGCGTGATCGGCGAGGCCGGCTCGGGTTCCGCACGCGAGCGCCCACGGAGCGCTTGCATCGGATCTTCGAGCAGGCACACCCCCTCGAGCTTCAACCTCGAGCTCTGGGTCGCGCGCTCGTGGCGGGTGATCGCAGGCTGGCTCGTTCGTGGCCTATGCACGACAGCTGGTTCCTGCGCCCGGCGAGCGCTCGACCCTGCTCTATCCATGCGGGTTGGCCCGCAACTCGACGAGTCGATCATGAAACGTGAGCACATCAACCTATTCTCCCCTGCTTCCCTAGGCCTGGTTGGCCTCCTGGCCCTGACCCTCGGTCCCGCATGCAAGGAAGGAGCAGAAGAGGAGGGCGAGGACGAGACCGGGACCGAGGCCGGAACCGAGACCGGTGATGGCGATGGCGATCGCGGCACCACCGAGACCGGCGACGGCGACATGACCGAGACCGGTGATGGTGACGGCGACA
>CBFGLP010001346.1:0-2220 GCA_965649595.1 uncultured Myxococcales bacterium
CAGATCGCCAACCAGCTGATCAACGAGATTAGCGAGGACGTCGGCTGGGGCAACCAGCAGGTCGACGGCTGGCGCAGCGCGCTGGACAGCCTCGACCAGCGCCAGCGCGAGCTCGGTCGGCAGCGCGTCGATCAGATCCACGCGATCGATACGCTCGACAAGACGATCGCCGACCTCCAGCGCCTGCAGGCGGCCACCGACACGCCCGCGACCCACACCACCGCGGTGCTGGTCGTCGAGCTGATCAACCCCGAGTCGCTCGGACGGACGGTCGAGCTACGGGTCGACTACCTGGTCCCGGGCGCGCTCTGGCGGCCCTGGCACACCGCTCGACTGATCGAGCCCGAGGCCGATGGCCAGGCCAAGGTCGAGTTCCGCTGCGAGGCCTGTGTGTGGCAGGCGACCGGCGAGGACTGGAACGAGGTCGAGTTGCGCTTCTCGACCGAGCGGCCCTCGCTGGGCGTCGCGCCGCCGCTCTTGCAGACCGACAAGCTCTACGTGCGCAAGAAGGGCAGCACGGTCGAGGTCCAGACCCGCGAGCAGAAGATCCACACCGCGGGGCTCGGCGCGGGCGAGGAGGGCGGCGCCCAGGTCGTCGAGGCCAAGGACGAGCTGCCGGGCATCGACGATGGCGGCGAGGCGCTGCTGCTGCGCGGGCTCGGCAAGGCCAGCGTCCCGACCGACGGTCGGCCCTATCGCGTGCCGATCTCGTCGTTCGAGTCGGCGGCCGAGACGGCGCTGGTGTGCACGCCGGAGCTCTTGCAGGCGGTGCTGCTGCGCAGCCGGCAGATCAACAAGGGCGACAAGCCGCTGTTGGCCGGGCCGGTCGATCTCGTGCGGCGCAGCGGGTTGGTCGGGCGGACCTCGATCCTGTTCATCGCCGCCGGGGAGAAATTCGAGCTCGGCTGGGGACCCGACAGCGCGCTGCGGGTGCATCGTGAGGTCGAGATGCTCGAGCACGAGCGCAAGACGATGAGCTCGTGGACCCGCAAGCCTCGGCGCGTCGAGATCAAGCTCAGCAACCTCGGGCCGGACGCGCGCACGATCGAGGTCAAGGAGCGGATCGCGGTGTCGGAGATCGAGAAGGTCGAGGTCGAGCTGGTCGAGGCGAGCCGGAAGGTCAAGCCAGACAAGGACGGGTTCGTGACCTGGGAGGTCCGGCTGCCGGGGTTCGGACACGAGGAGCTCGAGGTCAAGTGGACGCTTGTCGTCCACGATGATGTGGTTGGGCTCTGATGGGCGACGTCTAGCCAGCCGCGGATCTGGCATCCGGCCAAGCGAGGTGGCCGACCCCTCGGCCAGTGGCCGACCCGTCGGCCACTTCGATTCGGCCACCCTTGTCCAAGTCAGCATGATCATTGGAATTCGGTTTTGCACGCCTTTCGCAAATTGGGCGAAGCATGACCGAGCCCAGTCGCCTCCACGAAGCCATGCTCGAGTTGCTCGCCACGGACAAGCAACTCGCCATCGCGCTCGCCCACGCAGCAGCCGGACGAGAGCTCGACATCGACGTGGAGATCGAGGTCGCGCTCGCGAGCTTCGAGCTCGTACGGGTTTTCGATACCGTCCAGCGCAAGGCTGGCAAGCATCGCAAGGTGGTCGGGAGGCGGCGACGCGCTCGCGTGCGTGCGCTCGTCCGCTGTCGCACGGCAAACTCAGCTCCTGTGGGGCTGACGAAGACAGATTCAGCCCCCGTGGGGCTGACGAAGACAATTCGGCCCTTTCGGCTCTACCCGGACCTCGTGCTGCTCGTGCGTGACAAGGCCGGCAATCTGCTCGCCGTCTGGATCTTCGAGAACCAGCTCGCCGAGGACGATGACAAGCCCTGGCGGCTACCGGCCTATCGTGCCAGCGCGCAGCTGTGCTATCGCGTCCGCGCCGAGGTCCTCGCCATGAGCCCCAGCGCCAAGGTACGCGCTTGGTTTGGGACCTTCGGCCAGCTCGTCTACGATCCCCCCTTCGTGCTCGATCTCGAGGTAGTCACGCGAACCTGCAACCCTGCGGCCATTTGGCTCGTCGATAGGTCGGTTCCGGCCCCCGAGCTCGACGACGCACAGCTCGAACGGGAGATCGCGATCGCTCGAGCACGGCCCCATGCAGCCCTCTTCCATGCAGCTCATCATGTTCGCAATTGGGAGGCACGGCAGGTCGTCCTGGCCGCCGTCTTGGCCTCCCGCGACCTCGGCTCGGCCGAGTTCGAGCGCTACACTGCGATGATCC
>CBFGLP010001347.1:0-2759 GCA_965649595.1 uncultured Myxococcales bacterium
GCCGGGCAGAGCTGCTGCGCGGTCGAGCGGATCTACGTGCACGAGGCGATCTGGGACCGCTTCGTCGAGGCTTACGTGGCCGAGACCCGCAAGCTCATGCTCGGCGATCCGCTCGAGCCCGGGACCACGCTCGGCCCAATCGTCGACGCGCGGGCGGCCGCGTACGTGCGCGGGCAGGTCGAGCAGGCGCTCGCGGCCGGGGCTCGCCGGCTCGTCGGGCCCAGCGATTTTTCCGTGCCCGATCGCTCGCCCTGCTACCTCGCGCCCGAGGTGCTCGTCGACGTCGACCACACGATGGCGCTGATGCGCGACGAGACATTCGGCCCCGCGATCGGCCTCATGAAGATCCGCGACGAGGCGCAGGCCGTCGCGCTGATGAACGACTCGGCCTACGGCCTGACCGCCTCGATCTGGACCCGCGACGACGAGCGTGCGCTCGCGGTCGCCGAGCAGCTCGATACCGGCACCGTGTTCCAAAACCGCTGTGATTACCTCGATCCCGCGCTGCCCTGGGTCGGCGTGAAGGACTCGGGCCACGGCGTCTCGCTCTCGTACCTGGGCCTGCGCGCGCTGACCCGGCCCAAGAGCTTCCACTTCCGCCGCCGCTAACCGTCACTTTCGTCGGAGCCCCGATCATGCAATTCGACGACGTCGATCAATTCACCAGCTTCCTCGACAGCGAGGCGATCCGCTTCCACAAGATCGGCGTATTCGACACCGACGGGGTCTTCCGCGGCAAATACGTCGATCGGGACAAGTTCGAGTCGGCGCTGCGCAAGGGGTTCGGCTTTTGCGACGTCGTGCTCGGCTGGGACAGCAACGACCAGCTCTACGACAACACCCAGATGTCCGGCTGGCACACCGGCTACCGTGACGCGCCGGTCGAGCTGGATCTGTCGACCGTCCGCAAGATCCCCTTCGAGCCCGACACCGTGCTGGTCCTCGGCCACTTCGCCGGTGAGTACGCGCAAGTCTGCCCGCGCCGGCTGCTCGCCCGCGTGGCCGAGCGGGCGCGCTCGCTCGGCTTCAACGTCCGCGCCGCGCTCGAGTACGAGTTCTTCTTGTTCAACGAGACCCCCGAGACCGCGCGGGCCAAGGGTTACCGCGATCTCCAGACCTTCACCCCGGGCATGTTCGGCTACTCGATGCTGCGCTCGGGCGTCCACGCCGAGCTGTATCACGACCTGCTCGAGACGATGGACGCGCTCGAGATCCCGATCGAGGGCCTGCACACCGAGACCGGCCCGGGCGTGCTCGAGGCCGCGATTCATCACGACGAGCTCACCGCCGCCGCCGACAAGGCCGCGCTGTTCAAGACCTTCGCCAAGATCTGGGCGCAGCGCAGCGGCTTGATGGCCACCTTCATGGCCAAGTGGAGCAACAACGTCCCAGGCCAGAGCGGGCACATTCACATCTCGCTCGAGGATCCGGCCAGCGGCCTCAACCTGTTTCACGACGCCGACGACCCGCAGGGCCTCTCGCCGCTGATGCGGCGATTCTTGGCTGGGCAGGTGCTGTTGATGCCGCAAGTGCTGGCGATGGTCTGCTCGACCATCAACGCCTATCGTCGCCTGGTCCCGGGCCTGTGGGCGCCGACCCACGCGAATTGGGGCATCGAGAATCGCACTACAGCAATTCGTGCGATCCCGGCCGGCAAGGCGACCCGCAGCGAGTACCGCGTGGGGCCGGCCGACGCGAACCCCTACCTCGCGCTCGCGGCCGCGCTGGCCAGCGGGCTGTGGGGGATCGAGACATTCGCCGAGTGCCCCGACATGATCGAGGGCAGCGCCTACGGGCACCCGAAACCCGGCGCGCCGCTGCCGAGCAGCCTCGCGGCCGCGGCTGCGAGCTTTAGGGAGTCCAAGATCGCCCGCGATCTGTTCGGGGACGCCTTCGTCGACCACTTCGCCGCGACCCGCGAGTGGGAGGATCGGCTCTACCGCAAGCACGTGAGTGATTGGGATCTCGCCCGCTATTTCGAGATCATCTGACCCTTCGAACCACGCCATGACCACTGCACCCGCCGGCAACTCCAACTACCCCACCGCCTACCGGATCGGCTGCGGCCGCATCCGCGAGCTGCCCGACGCCTGCCGTGCGTTCGGCATGCGTCGGCCGCTGATCGTCACCGACCCCGGCATCCTCGTGCTGCCTTGGTTCGCCGAGATCGAGCGGACGCTGACGGCCCCCGCCGACCTCGCGGGCAAGACCTTCTCGGCCGTGCAGGCCAACCCGACCGGCGACGACGTCGACGCGGGCGTGGCCGCCTACCGCGAGCACGAGGCCGACGGGCTCGTGCTGGTCGGCGGCGGCTCGGCGCTCGACGTCGGCAAGTGCATCGCGCTGATGGTCACTCAACTGGCCGCGGTCGGCTCCACGGGAGCCGCGGGGGGCTCGGTGTTCGACTACGAGGACGTCGGCGACAACTGGACGAAGGTCGACCCGACCCACATGCCGCGCAAGATCGCGGTCCCGACCACCGCCGGGACCGGGTCCGAGGTCGGGCGCGCGTCGGTGATCGTCGATCCGCAGCACGCCAAGAAGATCATCTTCCATCCGCGCATGCAGCCGGAGCTGGTCATCGCCGACCCGGATCTGACGATCGGTCTGCCGCCGCGCCTGACCGCCGCGACCGGCATGGATGCGCTGGCCCACTGCTTCGAGGCCTACTGCGCGCCCTTTTATCACCCGATGGCCGACGGCATCGCGCTCGAGGGCATGCGGCTGATCAAGGACAACCTCGTGCGCGTGTTCGAGGA
>CBFGLP010001348.1:0-1726 GCA_965649595.1 uncultured Myxococcales bacterium
GAAGGTGCCGCCGCCGAGGTCGTAGACCAACCACGCGCCGGCCTCGTCGTTCGACCAGCCGGCCGCGAGCGCCGAGGCGATCGGCTCTTGCAGCAGCTCGACTCGCTCGAACCCGGCCAGCTTGGCCGCCTCACTGGTCGCGGCGCTCTGCGGCAGCTCGAACAGCGCCGGGACCGAGATGATCGCCTGGGTCGGTGGTACGCCGAATTGGTCTTCGACGTCCTTGCGCAGCGAGGCGAGGATCAGCGCCGCCAGCTCCTCGGGCCGCTTGGACACGTTCGCGGCCGGGAACTGCAGCGGCTTGCCGGTGCCCATCAAGCGCTTGAACTCGTGGTGGGTGTTCTCGGGATCCTTCTCGAGGAAGCGACGCGCCTTGCTGCCGACGGTGACGCGCTCGCGGGCGTCGATGCGCACGACCGAGGGGGTCAAGGTCTCGCCTTGGCTGTTGCGGATGACGGTGGTCTGATCGCCGTCGAACACCGCCGCAGCCGAGTTGGTGGTCCCGAGATCGAAGCCGACGTAGAGGGGCTTGTCCGACATGTTGGGCTCGCCGCGAGAACGCATCAACCCGTGGAGAGGCTGACGCAGGTATCGCGGCGGCACGTTAGCACGGGGGGCGAGGGGGTCGCCATCGTGCCAACGCGAGCGGATTGGCGCCCGACTCGGGCTGTCGTGCCGCGAGTCAGCGCTCGGGGAACAGCATGGCGTGCAGCACCGACACCGCCCGACCGATGTCCTTGTCGTCGATCAGCATCGTGAACGCGATGCTGTCGATCGCGTAGCTGAGCATCTCGACGTTGACGCCCGCGTCCGCGACCCCTTGCAGGATCTTGGCCCCGAGGCCCGGCGTCTCGGGCAGGTGCTCGCCAACCACGACCAGGGTCGTCTTGCCGTGCTGCAGCTCGCACTCGCCGAGCTGGCGTAGCTCGGGCAGCGCGCGCTCGAGCGCCGCACCGCTGCCGGTCGTCAACGAGATGCTCACCTCCGAGGTCGAGATCATGTCGACGTCGACGCCCTCGCGCCCGAGCAGCTCGAACACCCGGGCGAGGAAGCCGACCTGCCCGAGCATCCGGGTGCTGCGGAGCACCAGCGCCGACTGGCGCTCCTTGTAGGCGATGCTGGTCACCGCGTTGGGGTTGTCGCCGCCTTGCTTCTCGATCACGGTCCCGCGGTGGCTGGGCCGGTTGGTGTTGAGCACCCGGACCGGGATGTTGCAGCGGATCGCGGGCAGCAGGGTCGAGGGGTGCAGCACCCGGCTGCCGAAGTAGGCCAGCTCGGCGGCCTCGTCGAAGCGCATGCTGGGGATGTTGCGGGCCTGCGGGACCACGCTCGGGTCGGCGCTCATGACCCCGTCGGTGTCGGTCCAGATCTCGACCTCGACGGCCCCGAGCGCCGCACCGAGCAAGGTCGCGGTCAGGTCGCTGCCGTTGCGGCCGACGGTCGTGACCTCGTCGAGCGGGGTCTTGCCGATGAAGCCGGTCACTAGCGCGAGCTCGGCTTGGGGCAGCGCGTCCCAGGCGGCCTTGCAGTCGGCCTCCCAGCCGTCGATCGGCCGCGCCGCGCCGAACTTCGAGTCGGTGATGAAGCCGAGCTCCCAGACGTCGTAGGCGCGGGTTGGCAGGCCCTTGCGGGTGAAGAAGTCGGCGATCGCTCGGACCGCCATCCGCTCGCCGAAGCTCGACACGTAGTCGAGCGTACGGGGGCTCAGCTCGCGGACCAGCGAGAT
>CBFGLP010001349.1:0-18462 GCA_965649595.1 uncultured Myxococcales bacterium
AGCAGCCGTCGACACCAGCTCGGCCGCACGTCCTTCAGCCACGCGAGGAACTCCTGCGCGGCCTCGGGGTGGCGAGCGAGCAGCACCCGCAGCGTCGCTTGCTCGGCCGGCCGCGCCGTCCAGCGCTGGCCGCCGGATCGCAGCGCGTCGACCAACGAGGCCAAGAGCCGCGGCGCGTCGCCATGATCGAGCGACGCGCTCGTCCATCGCTCGAGCGCGGCGCGATCGAGCGCGTGAGCGCGGCTGGTCGCGCTCGTGACCTCGGTCCACACGCGGGCCAGCTCGGCAGGGAGCTCCGCGAGCAGGCCCGCCTCGTCGAGCTCGAGCAGCTCTCGCAGGCGGGCGCGATCGGGTTGGTCGAGCCCCACGAACGCGCGGAGGATCGCTCGCACGCGCAGCGTCGCGGGTCGGGCCGGGAACACCGAGCGGACACGATCGCCAGGCAACGCGAGCAGCCACGCGAGGCTGGCCGAGAGCTCCTGCTCGGGATCGTCGATCGCTGCATCCCATGGCCACGAGCCGTGGCGAAGGTAGTGACGCAGGCGCTCGTAGCGATCGTAGATGCTGGTCTGAGGGCTCGCGTGGGCCGAGACGCCGATCAGAGCCGCCGTCCAGGTCAGCGCCTCGAGGCCCTCGACGTGGATCGGCTGGCGAGCGGCGAACTCGGTCCGCACGCTCGCCAGCCGCGACGCCAGCTCGTGCGCAGCGAGAGCCCGCGTGCAGCCCTTGGCCTGCGCGAGCGCCTGCGCTGGATCGACGCGCGAGCGCGACGCCAACGATCCGAGCAGCGCGAGCAAGAGCCGCTCGGCTGATCGCCTCGCAGCACCCTCGGCCGCGCTCGGCCCACACGCCCCGATCGCTTCGAGCAGCGCCTCGGCGATCCGTGGATCGTCGACGAGCGTCGCTACGAGCTCAGCCAGCTCCCGCTCATCCATCAGCGCCCGCACGTCGGTCAACTCAACCTGGCCGCGATCGACTCGACGCTCGTGCTCGACGATCAGCTCGTGAACGACCGCCGGCAACGAGCGCAGCGGCTCGACCCGGGCGAGCACCACGAGCGCCTGCCAGAGCAGCCCGAGCAGCGCTCCGAACTCGAGCCCGAACTCGTCGGCGAGGTCGGCGATCAGGCTCTCGACGAAGCGCTTGCGGTTGAACTGCGAGCCCGGCTGGCGGATCAGGTAGGCCAGCGTGAAGCGCCACAGCAGGCGATCGAAGCCGGGAGGGCTCAGCGCGACCACCGGCTCGTCGCGCTGGCAGGACTGCACCTCGGCGACATAGTCGAGGATCGTCTGCGCGTGGCTGGGCTCGAAGCGACAGACCAGCTCGGCCAACGCCGTCACGCGAAGCCGCCGAACGATCCCCCCGAGCACGACCCGCGCGTCGCCGGCTCCGTGCAGCGCTCGCGCGGTCTCGACCGGCGAGTGCTCGGCGAGCGCGAGCAGCAGCGCCTCGAAGCCCTCGCGCGGGACCTCGACGCCGCGCCCGGGCAAGAGCGCGAGCAAGCCACGCTCGACACCCAGCTCGATCGCCAGCGCGCGCGCGAGCACGCCGACCTCGATCTCGAGCTCGCCGAGCATCCGTGCGAGCAGCCGGGCGAGCGTGTCGAGGCTGTGGGTCTCGACCTCGCGCAGCCGCTCGCGGATCGCCTCGAGCGAGCCCGGCTGCGCCGTCGCGACCGGCTCGACGTCGCGCTCGTCCACCGCCCTGCTCGCGCCCAGCTCCCCGAGCAGCGCCTCGATGATCGAGGGCAGCGAGCGCAGCGGCTGGCGATCTTCGACCAGCTCGAGTGACCCGCACAGGCTCTCGAGCAGCTCGGCGTAGTCGACCTCGCAGTCGTCGGCGAGCGCGACGAGCATCGCCTTGACGAAGCTCTTGCGGTTGAACTGAGAGCCGTGCTCGCGGATCAGGTACGCGAGCGTGAACACCCACAGCATCTGGCGAAAGTCCGCCGACCCGAGCGAGATGATCGGCTCGCGCCGGTGGCTGAGCTCGAGCTCGAGCAGGTACTCGAGCACGAGGTTGGCGTGGCGCGGCTCGAGCAGCTCGACCAAGCGACCGAGCAGCGCGAGGTTGAGCCGCGCGGCCAAGCGCTCGAGCACGACCCGACGCTGGCCGACGCGACGCAAGAGCTCGAGCAACGCGTCGGGCTGCTCGTCGGCGAGCGCGAGCAAGAGCTGCTCGAACGAGAAGCGCTGCGCCGACGCCCACGCCGGCACGGTGCCCCGGACCAAGAAGTGCTCGAGCAGCTCGGCTCGGGCCTCGCCAGGCGTCCGGCGGCGGACCTGGTCCGCGTCGGCCCGCGCGCCCCCGGCGAGCCGCTCACCCAGCTGCTCGCGCAGCAGCTTGGCGATCCGCTCGCCGAGCTCCGGGCCCAGATCGTGCGCGCGCACCGAGCCGAGCTCCAAGCGGATCGAGCCGCAGGCGATCACGCGATCGTGGACGTCCAGCTCGTCGAGCACCCCCTCGATCGCGGGTAGCAACCAGCGCTGGTTGACCTCGTGCACGCGCTCGCGCAGCGCGAGCGCGTCGGCCTCGTCGGCGACGACGACCTCGAGCCGCTGGCGACCGACGTGGTGGCTCAGCTCATTCACCTTCGCCCCCGCGTCGATCAGCCAGGTAGTCGCGCAGCCGTCGAGAGGTCGCCGGCAGATCACCGCTGCCGGCCAGCGCCCGTCGCCACGGCCAGTAGAGCTCCTCGAAGCGGACCAGCCCCGCGGGATCGAGGAACCGACAGCGCGTCGACAAGTGGGCCGGCGCGTTGCTGCGGATCACCTCGCTCGCAAACCTGCGAAAGCCGGCCTCGTCGACCCGCGAGCTCGCGATCACGGCGGTCAGCGCCCCGCCGTACTCGAAGCGCAGCGGGGCCCCGGGCTCGACCTTGCTGCTCGGCGGCAGGTTGGCGGCGAAGTCCGGCTCGCTCGCGTCGCGCAGCAGGATGTGCTCGATCACGAACAGCTGCTGGCTGCGACGATCCAGCTCGTTGATCTGCTCGACCATCGCCCGCGCGCCGCGACCCGCCGCCGCGCTGTCGCGGTAGCGTCCGACGAAGCACCAGCGATCGCTCTCGGGGACCCGACAGACCAACACCACGCCCTCGTCCCCGCGCAGCGAGCCGAACCGGTAGTTGGCCAGCGAGCGGCCCGCGGCCAGGAACTCGGCGGTGATCGTCTGCGCGCGCAGCCACCCCTGCCCCTCGCTCGGCTCCGGCTCGTCGAGCGGGTCTGGATCGTCGGGCCCCTCGACCGGCTCGAAGGTGGTCTGAATGTGCTCGGCATGGCGTCCGAGCAAGCGCCCCAAGGTCGGCGTCCCACTCGATGGGATCACCTCGAGCGCCAGCTCGTCGAGCCGGTCGGCCAGGCTCGGCGCGGCGATCGAGGGCATCCCGAGCTGGATCCGGCTCTTGATCGTCATGCCCGCCACGCTGTCGCCCGGCTCGCGCGCGGCGTAGTCGAACCCGCGCCCACGATCACGGCTGCTCTCGACCAGCAGCTCGAGCAGCTCGAACTTCGCGGCGAGCAGGCGCTCCGCCTCGACGCGCGGGAGATCGACGCCGACGTACACGTCAGCCGGATCGAGCCGCTCGCCGTGCAGCGCGAGCAAGAAGCTGCCCTGTCGGTCGCGTCGCTCGAGCACCGGATCCGTGCTCGCGACCAGCGCCTCGAGCCCCCGCTGATAACGCGAGCTCGGCCCGCAACCACCATCGAGCAGCGGCTCGACGTTGGGCACCGACCCGCACAGCGACTTCGACCAATAGGTCTGCTCGAGCGCTGGATCGATCGAGTAGAGGTCACGGACGTGCGCGAGCTGGGCAAAGAAGTCGGCCAGCAATTGCTCGAAGGGCAGCAAGTAGCCCTTGAGCTGCTTGGCCTGACCTCGCCGGGGCGCGCTCGCGTCGGCGGGCAGACCGTAGGCGTTGATCCCGTAGGTGTTCGGGAACTGATCTTGGATCGACGTGTAGGCCGAGAGGTCGCGCGCCTGCCCGCGCGGCACCCCGAGCAGCTCGCGATACTGCTCGCGCAGCGGATAGCGCTGGCGCTGCTGCTGCCAGAGCTGACGAGTCAGCCGATCGACGCGTCGACAATCCACGCTGCAGGCGACCCCCCGCTTGCGATAGAGCTGGATCGTCGGGCGCCCGCGCGGGGCCGGGCACTGCGTCTGCAGCACGAGGATCTCGTCACGCCCGACCGGCACCTCGCCGCGCTCGTGGATCACCCGACCGACCGCGAGCGCCACGTCGCGCACCCCCACCACCGAAGGCAGATCGGCGATCACCCCGGCGACCTCGCTGATCGGGACGCTCTCGGCCTTGGCCTGCAGCTCGTCGTCGGCGATGAAGCCCTCGCGCAGCAGCGGGCCCGAGAAGATCATGTCGGGCGTCAGCCCAGCCGCCAGACACTCGGCCAGCGAGCGCCGCTTCGGCTCGGGCGCCAGCAGCTCGCCGACCGAGAACAGGATCGACGCCATCACCTCGTCGGGATCGGCATCGTCGGCGATCGTCACTCGAGCCCCGAGCTCGGCCGGCTGCTCGCGCAGCAGCGTCGGCTGCTCGCCGAGGTCCTCGCACAGCCCCCGGTGGCGCAAGTACACGGCCCGCACCCGCTCGAGCAGCCCCTCGGGGTTGGCCTCGGGCAGGTCGCTGCAAGGATCGAGCCCCGGAGCGTACACCCGGATCCGATACAGCCCGCGCGGCTGCCCGGGCAGCGGATCGAGCCAGACGTTGCGAACCGCCGCGACCCGATCGATCAACAGCCGGCGATAGTCGTTCTGCGTGACCGGGTTGCAGACCAGGTTGCGCCGCGCCACGAACAGCGCGTGCCGGCGCGGGTCGATCCGCCCGTGCTCGTCACACAGCAGATCAGCGAGCGAGAAGCGCGATCGATAGCCCAGCTCGGTCAGCGCGTAGCAGAGCTGCTCGAGGATCGTGACGCCGGGGTCGTGCGCGTTGTAGTCGGTCCAGACCGCGCCCGAGAGCGCCTGCACCAACGCCACGCCCTCGGCCCGCAGCGAGGCGTAGTCGAGCCCCTCGGGCGCGTCCACGACTGATCGAATCGTGACCGGCTCAGCCATCAATAACCTCCCTCGCAGACCGGCTCGTCCTCACCGACCAGCTCGATCGCGTGCGAGCGGGCCGAGGTCAGGTAGCACCAGTCGGCGCCGGCCAGCTCGCCATCGCTGGTCCGGGTCGTCCGCAGTGACTCGACGTAGCGCACGTAAGGGCGCGTCTGCACGAAGCGCTCGATCTCCGCGTCCTCGACATAGCGCCCGCCCGTCGCCGCGCGCTCGGCATCGTAGAACCATGGCGACAGCCACTCGCGCAGCTCCGCGTCGAGCCGCTCGATCAGCACGTTGGCCTGCTCGTCGTCGACGAGCTCGAGCCGCGCGTGCACGCGCAGGCGCACGTAGTTGGCGTTGACCACCGCGAGCTCGACGAAGGGCGACATCCGAGCGCGCAGCGTCTCGCCGACCGCCCGCAGCTGCTCCGGGGTCGCGCGCGGCACGGTTGGATCGCTAGTCTCGTCGCCGGTCGGCATCGGCACGATCACGACCAGCACGTGGCTAGGCATCGACCCACGCGTGCGGTCGTGGGCCTCGAGCAGCTGGACCTGCCAGACGAAGGGGTGCCGCTCGAGGATCAGCCGCTCGTAGTCCCACGCCTGAATCGCACGATCCTTGTGCCGGACCCGCTCGCCCGCGCGTAGCCAGAGCGCACGATCAGTCTCGGCCGGCCGGCCCCCGAAGCTCGGCATCGGCTGAGCGATCGTCTCGATGTCCGGCAGCTCCTCGACCGCGCTGGTGATCGTGCCCGCCGGCAGCTCGTGGTAGCAGTCGCCCGGATCGCTCGCGCTTCCCTGCGACACCACCACCACCGCGTGCGGATGGATCGCCAGCGTCGCTGGAAACGCCTCGGGCTGCTCGGCCACGACCGCGCGTAGCCAGTGCAGCTCGTCCGAGAATCCGCCGCCCGATCCGAGCTCGCGCCCGACCTGCCGCAGCTCGACGATCCCGGTGTCGCGCAGCCCCGCCGTCGTGTCGCTGCCGAGCGCCGCGCGAGCCAGCCCCACCCAACCCGCCGCGCTGAGGTACCCCCAGCAAACCCGCGGCAGCTCGGTATCGACCTCTCGCGTCGACAGCTCGAAGAGCAGCGTCAGCGCGCTGCGAGCAGGCAGCCGCGCAAACCCGAGGTAGAGGTTGCCTTGGTTGTCGAAGCTCGGCAGCAGCGTCGGCTTGGTCAGCTCGCTCGGCTCGACCCGGCGCCGACCATCGAAGGGCAGCAGGTGATAGAACGCCCCGTCGAGCTGCCCTCGCGCTCGGTACTCGATCGTGACCGCGAGCGTCTGCGGCAGATAAGGCGGGTTCGGATACTCGAGCTGCGCCGGCGGCTTCCCGCAGCACGACACGCACGCCTCGACCGCTCGCTGATAGAGGTTCGCGAGCTGCCCGGCCAGCTGTGTCGCGTCGCCCGTGCCGATCGCTACGACCACCGCGATCGCCCCCGCCCACAGCGGCCCGCAGTCGTGCGTGCAGTCGCCCGTCGCCGCGGCCCCGGCTCGCTCGCGCTCGAGCAGAGAGACCAGCTCGGCGTGGCTCGGCGCGCTCGTACCCCACTTTATGCTGGTCTGGACGCTCGGCTTTCGCCAGCGAGCGAGCTGCGAGAGCGCGTCGCTCCCCTGCGGATCCGACGAGCGCCCCGTGCAACCAACCAGCGCCGCGACCAAGATCCCGAGCACCCCATAGAGGCACTCCTGATCGCTCGCCCCGGTCTCCGCCACGCAGGTCGCCGCCTTCTCCGACGCCGTCTGCAAGGGCAAGTACGCCGCCTCGCAGGCGCTCGTGCACTCGACACAGTCGGGCAGGTAGCCAACCACCGCCGCGAGCACGTTCTGCGGATAGATCGCGTCGCCGAACGCGTAGCTCGGCGAGCAGAGCCGCAGCTCCAGCCAATTGCTCGACGGGTCGTAATAGCCAGGCTGCTCGTGCGGCTCGACCTCGAGCACGAACACGGTCCGCTCGCACAGCCGCGCCCGCGGGTCGGGATCGCCACAAGCTCCGTCCTCGCTCGGTCGCGTGCGAAACAGCTGCTGCTTGGCCAGCCAGACCTCGCTCCCGCCCTCGCGCCGGTGCCCCTGCGTGAGCGTCCATGGGCCAGCCTCGGCGATCCCGATGTCGACCTCGAACGAGCGGTTGTCGAACAGCTCGGCTCGCCGCTCGCCGTCGGGGCCGATGTGCCAATTCGCGTAGTACCCAGCGAAGCCGGTCGCGTCCTGCGGGAGGTCGTACCAATCGAGCGTCACCTCGAGGTGCTCGAGCCGCTCGTCGAACAGCTCGTCGCTGCGCAAGCGCAGGTACGATCCAACCACCGGCGATCCGCCAAAGATCGCGAAGGGCCCGCCCGGCGAGACCTCGCCCTCGGGGTTCTCCAACGTGAACGAGCTGGACCCGACCACGTGCACCGAGATCGCGACCCCGACGACCGGCATCCCATCGAGCACCGAGATCGGGAACACCGGCGGATCGAGACCTTCGAGCGCTTGCTGACGCAGCAGCGCCTCGAGGGTCGGCGGCCCGAGCGTGCCGTCCTCGTTCTCGAGCCCCGCGAGCGCGGCCACGCTGGCTGGCAATGATAGACGCAGCGAGAAGCGACCCTCTCGCATGCTCGGCGGCGGCTCGACCTCGTAGCCATCGACCGCCAACCAGCCCGCGCTCGTCGTCACCCGCAGCGCGAACGCGGCCCGCAGCACGTCCGCGAACAGCAGCTCCGGATCGATCCCCTCCCCGCCGATCGCCAGCAGCCGCTGCTCGAGCGTCGGGCCGAACTCGAGCGCGTAGCGAAGCTCCAGCGTGATCGTCCGCGTGCCCGATCCCAGCGCGAGCTGCTCGGTCTCGATCGCAAAGCCCAGCCGCGCGAGCGTGGTCTGCTCGACCGCCCCCGCCTCGACCTGCGCCCGACCAAAGGTCGCGAAGCCTCGCCGCCCGCGATCGGCTTGCTCGTCCGTCTGCGCCTCCGCCAGCGCGTCGAGATCGATCCGCGACTCGAAGATCTGCTGCGGCACCCATAGCGCGCCGCCAGCTGGCTGCCCGCACCCGCCCTCGCCCGCCAGGCAGGTCCGCACCACTCGCAGCGTGCGGACCTGCTCGAGCGCCGCCGGGCTGACGTCGAGCGGTCGGATCGACGCGTACGAGAGCGCCTCGCCCTGCTCGGTCTCGCCGCCTTGAAAGATCATCCCCGCGGGAATTCGCGTGGCGAGGACCTCCTCGTCGTCCGGCATCGTGAAGCACAGATACGCACGATCCGGCTCGGCCGCGCCCCTGCGCATGCGCAGGACATCGCGATAATAAAAATCCGGGAACCGATGACCGAGCGAATTGATCGCTCGCTGGGCTCGCCCGAACAGCCGCACGTAGGCGATCCACAGCGCGAGCTGGGGTCGCTGGTGCCCGCCCTCGACGCTGCTCTCGAGCTCCCGACGAGCCTCGGGCTGCAGGCCCGCGAGCACCTGCGAGAACGCGTCGAACGCCGCCCGCACGCGCGACGCCGCCCGCTCGAGCTTCTCCGCGCGCGTCCGACCGGCGAACAGCGAGTCGTCCGGGACCACCTCGGCGAGTCGCCACGCGGCCCCGAATCCATCGAAGTCGAGCGTGAGCGCCTCGCCGAGCCCGCCGCTACGCTCGGCCGAGAGCGCCATCGATCGCAGCACCCGAAGCTCGCCACCCAGCGCCTCGTCGATCGCCGTCCGAATCCGCGCCGCCAACGACTGCCCGCGCTCGGGCCCGACCGGCACTTGCAGACCAACCTGCCAACGATCGAAGCGCCGCGCGAGCGCGACGGCCAGCTCGATCAGCTCGCCCAGCGCCGCCGCGTTGCCCCGCCTGCGCACGCGGGCGTGCAAGCGATCGAGGCGCCCGTCCAGCTCATGCGTGTCGGTGGCCGCGATCCCGGCCATCACCAGCATCGGATCGCTGGAGAAGAACTCGACCCAGGTCCCGTCGGGCTGATCCGCGAGATCATAGAAATGAATCAGCGACGCCAGCCCCGGCCCGAAGTCGAGCAGCTGCGAGCGGCTGCGCGAATCAATCGCGCCATCGGCCGGACGCAGCGCGGCCAGCTCGCGATCGAAGCGGCTGGTCGCGTCGTTGACCGGCGTCTGGACCAGCTCGGCCATGCTCAGCCCTCACCCGCCAGCGTGGCCTCGCGCAGGTAGAACGGATAGACCAGGTTGCTGCGGGTGTTGGTCGCCCGAACCACGTAATCGATCTCGATCCAGACGATGCCGACCGAGTCGGGATCTTGGCGGACCCCGATCGCCTCGACCGAGATCCGCGGCTCCCAATCGAGGATCGCCTGCGCGACGTAATCGCGCAATTCGGTCACGAAGCTGGTGTTGACGCTGCGAAACACCATCAGCCAGATGTCGCAGCCGTACTCGGGCACCATGATCCGCTCGCCCTTGCTGGTCGAGAGCAGCACCCATAGGCTCTCGCGGATATCGAGCGCGCCGCTGACCATCACCACCGACGCGCTCGCCCGCGCGAAGGTCGGCGGAAAGCTCCAGCCAGTCCCGAGGAAACTACCCGCGACCACGGCTCATCCCCCGATCATCACGTTGATCATGCCGAGCACGATCGTGCCCCCGTGCGCGGTCTTGTCGCCCATTCGCGCCGCCGGCAGCCCCATGACCTTGACGGTCGCCGAGCCCTTGACCAGCGCGTCGGGGGGCCCGATGCAGATCGCCAGATCACCGACCTTGGCCGCCGGCAGCCCGCCGATCAGCACCGTCGGCACGCCCGGGCCGACGATCGGCCCACCGACGTGGGGGATCTGCACCGGCCCGACCGGGGTGCTGAGCGGGCACTGATGAAAATCGATGATCCTCGCTGCAGGTGGCACGAAAGCAGGCTCCCTTCACTCCAATCAGTTGATCTTCACCAGCGTCCCCCGGACCGTCAAAATCCCGGTCGAGGTCAGCTCGGCGCTCCCGCTGCCCGAGGCCGAAAGCTTGGCCTTGGCCTTGGCGGCGATCTGCAGGCCCTCGACGTTGGTGTTGAGCTTGGCGGCCAATTGCAGGTTACCGCCGGCCGCCACGCTGATGTTGCCCTTGGCCTTGATCGCCAGATTCGACGCGCTGTCGAGCTCGATGCCCTGCTTCGACAGCGCGACCTTGTTCTTGTTGCTGTCTTGGATCGTGATCGCGCCGGTCTTGTCGTCGAGCCGAATCGTGTGCTTGCCCGGCGTCTTGATCTCGATCACCTTGTTCTCGTCGTCGAACCCGATCTCGAGCTTCGAGCGGGTCACGATCGCCTTGCGCGAGTTCTTGGCGTCGGGCGTCAGCGGCGGCTTGCGCTTCTTGCCATACAAGCTGCCCACGATGACCGGAAAGCGCGGGTCCTCGTTCATGAACGCGACCACGACCTCGTCGCCGATCTCGGGGTAGAAGAAGCTGCCCACGCCGGCCGAGCCATAGAAGCAGCCGAGCCGCGCCCACACGGCCTTGCTGCCGGCCTGGAGGATCGGCAGCGTCACCAGCACGCGAAATTCTCCCTCGGGGTCCTTGTCGATCTGCTTGACGATCCCGGTCTGCAGGCCCTTGATCGGCGGCAGCTGACCCGAGGCGTCGGGCGCCGCGATGTTGGGCGCCTCGCTGGTGAACCAATTCGGCGAGAGCCCGAATTGCACGCGCGTGGTCCAGCGCCCGTCGCTGACCCGATGCTCGACCGCGCTGACCCAGACCTTCCCGTCGAAGCGTCCGCCGAGCCCGCCGAGATCGATCGTCTTGCCGACCACCGCCCGGCTGCTGCCCTTGAACGCTACCGAGCCGCGGATCTTGGCCAGCTTCGACTTGAGCAGCTCGGCCGACGACCAGGTCTCGAGCGCGCCCTTGTCGATCATCGCGCCGGTCTGCTGCAAGTAGCGCTTGACGTCGAACACGGCCGCGAGCTTGGCCGAGCTGAGGTCGCCGGGCTCTTGCACCTTGACCGCGCCCGGGCCCCCCTCGATCAGCTTCTGCGTAGTGCTGTCCCACGCGTAGCTCTTGATCGCGCTCGGGTCATACTGGCGCGACGCGTCGAGCTCGGCCGAGTACTCGAGGATCGAGTCGCCAAACCCGACGCTCAGCACCGGCGCCTGCGTGGTGTCCGGCGGCGCGACGACGACCTTGCCCTTGTCGACGTAGACCACGAAGCCGTTCAGCTCGGCGCGGGTCAGCAGCAGGTCCCAGTCGCTCGCGTAGTACTGGACGATCTGCTCGTAGACCAGCTTGGTCGCCGTGACCGCCTTGCCGAGCTTGTACGCGCCGATCAGGCGGGTCATCAGATCGCTGTCCTTGATCTTCTCGAAGATCGCGTTCTTGCGCTCGAGCGTCATCGCCAGCGCCTGATCGTAGACGTCGACGATCAAGCGGGTCGCCCGAACCACGTCGATCTCGAGCCCCTGCTTGACGATCACGCCCTCGAACACCTTGGTGGTCTGCCCGTCGTAGCCGATCGCGATCGAGACCTGCTTGCCCGGCACGAAGGTCGCGCTGCTGCTGATCGGAAAGCTCTGCTCCGACGGGCTGCCGTCCGAGATGACCAGCCGCGCGCGTGGGACTCGATTGATCGCCGTCCAGGTCGTCAACGAGACCACCTGAATCGCCGAGTCGATCGGCTTGCCGTCGACGCTGATCGTGAAGTCGACCAGCGCACCGGAGCTGACCAGGGGCGAGGGAGCGTTCATGACCTGGCCCTCCGGTTCACGACCCAACCTCCGAGTCGCTGGCGAGCGGCGGAAACACCAGCGTGCGCCCGGCCTCGAGCCTGCGAAAGTCGGTCAGGCCATTGACGCGCGCGACCTCCAGGTAGGGATCGCTGGTCCCGTAGATCCGATAGCAGAGCAGCGGCAGCCGATCGCCTTGGCTGACGGTCACCAGGTGGCTCATGTCCGGCGAGCTCTTGTTGGCCTGCTTGGCCAGCTCGACCTCGTCGGTGAACCCGATGAAGTCCGCCTTGGCCCGGGCGCGCAGCGGCGTACCGTCGGGCTTGAACAAGGTGTAGGTCAGCGCCAGCGACTTGAGCCGGCATTTGAACAGCAGCGTGCCCCAGACCAGCTTGAGGTAATTCGGGCTGTGGATGTTCCCGTTGAACGTGAACACCAGCTTCTTGAACGCATCGATCTGCCCGCTGATGCCGTCGTTGAAGGTCGGCAGCACCCCGGGCAGCGGCGAGCCGACCACCCCGGTGCCGTCGAACACCAGCTCGAAGCCGACCTGATCCGAGGGCACGCGGTTGAAGTCCGGCGACCCCCCGCTGCTGCCCTGCGCCTGCGGGTCGGTGTAGCAGATCTGATATTGATGCGAGTAGCTGGCCGGGTTGATCCACACCGTATAGCTGCCGACCTCGCCAGTGAAGTTCGGCTTGCGATAGGCGTAGACGACCAGCTTCTCGAGGCTGCCGCTGAAGCCCACCTCAGCGCTCCTCTCGGGCGTGCAGGATCGAGAGCACGCGCCTCACACAGTCGACCACGATCGCCTCGCGCTCGGCCTCCTCGGACTGCCCGCAGCGGCTGCTGCCGGCCTCTCCCCGCTCAGGGGCGTCGCCGAGCACCTGCATCGACACGCTGATTTCATCGATCTGCAGCGGCATGAAGTCTCCTGCGAAGTGGCGATCAGATCAGGCTGGCCGTGACCCGCGCGAGCGCGCCGACCAGCGACAAGGGGCTATCGAGCGTGATTCGCTCGAAGTAGTTGTAGGCGAACTCGAGCTTCTCGGTCAGCACTTCGTTCTTTTCCGAGGCCAGCGACGCGACCTCCCAGCGGACCGGATAGGCGTTGATGAAGGTCCACACGATCGTCGGGCTGCCGCCGCCGTCGAGCAGCATCACCACGATGTTCTGCGTGATGATCGGGATCGACATCCGCGAGCCGACCGTCGCCGCGACCCACTCGCCGAGCACCGACATCTCGGTCACGACCCCGCGCGTGAGCACGAGGTTCGAGTACTTGCCCTGCTTGGGCAGCTTGTGGACATAGCGGTTCTCGCCGCCCTCGACGACCTCCTCGACGTCGAATTGCACGTCGATGCCCGAGACCTCCCGAAACGCGGCGTCGACCTCCGTCAACGCGGCGATCGGCATGGTCGGGCCGAGCACGTTGACGGTGAAGTAAAAGCCGCCTGGCGGTCGGTACTCGGGCATCGCAATGCCTCAGGGCGCCTTGACGTCGAGCGTCTCGAACGCGATCTCGATCGACTCGACCGCGACCTCGTTGCCCTCGGACTTGAGGTCGGTGCCGGTCAGCTTGGTCGGCCACGCGTTGTAGAGCGTCCAGGTCATCCGCGGGGCGCCGGCCTCGTCCAGCAGATTGATGACCACGGTCCGCCGGGCGATCGTGTTCATCTTGATCTCGTTGTACCAGTTCCAGAACCGGGCGTCGTTGACGAAGATGCCCTTGCGCATGGTCACGTTGCCCACGCGGGCCAGGCCCGGCATCTTGATCGGAGAGAACACCGGGCTGTTGCCGTGGCGATACTCGATCACCTGAGTCTCGCTCTCGAGCCCGTCGACCTCTTGGAACGACACCGTGTCGTCGTCGCCGAGCTGGACCGAGAAGTAGAATTTGGGCAAGGGCCAATTGTTGTCTTGTTTTTCGCCAGCCATGATCGATTCCTCGCGCTATGAGAATGCAGCGACGCGGTCGCGCCGAGCCAACGACGACCTCAGGCCGCCCCCTCCATCTTCTGCTTGAAGGTCAGCTCGATGAATTCCGCCGGCCGGATCATCTGCAAGGTGATCTGCACGATCATGTATCCATCGAGGATGTCCTGACCAGTCATCGTCGAGCCGAGCCCGCACTCGACCGTGAACGCGTCGCTCGGCGTGTTGCCCATCAGGCCGCCCTGCTCCCACAGCCGGCGCAGGAAGCCCGACACCATCGACACGACCGTGACCCAGGTCTTGCCGTCGTTGGCCGCGAACACGAACTGGTTGAGCGAGGTCTTGACCGACTGCTCGATGTAGATCAGCGTGCGGCGGACCTGCATGTAGCGATAGTCGGGGCTGTTGCCGTCGAGCGTGCGGGCGCCCCACACGACCTGGCCGCGGCCGACGAAGTCGCGGATCGCCATGACCGACTTACCATCGACCGGCACGTTGAGGTCGCCCTGCGACTTGTCGTCGAGCTTGTAGGTCAGCCCGTTGACGCGGTTGAGCGAGACGTTGGCGGGGGCGTTCCACACGCCCTTGGTCGCGTCGTTGGCCGTGTACACGCCGGCCATCGCAGCGCTCGTGGGCTGCACGCGGTGCTTGAACACGATCACGTTGTCGATGTCGGTCAGCAGCGGCAGCGCAGCCGTGAGGTTGTTGCTGAGCTTGGTGTTGGGCGTCTCGCTGATCTGCGCGATGTCGGCCTCGACCGCGTCGTAGCGGGTGGTCTTCCAGCCGTTGATCGTCTGGTTCTGCCAGCTCAGCACCTGCTTGAGCGTGGCCTGCGAGGTGCTGGCGATGTTGGTGTAGTCGACCTCCTCGACGCTGTAGACGGTCGCGTGCACGAAGGGGAAGTAGGCGCCACCGTAGCTGAGCCCGACGTCACCGACGTCGAGGCGGAACTGGTTGATCACCTCCTCGCGCGTCACACCGCCGACGCCGATCTCGGTCGTGCCGTAGACGTCGAGCAGCGCCACGCGGTCCTGCAGCGCCTTGCACTGGTCGAGCATCGCCCGCGTGATGTCCTGAAAGTCCTGCGAGACGTAGGTCTTGGACTGGCCGCTGGTCGCCGGCAGCAGCACCGCGTCGGGGATCACCAGCATCGTCGGGCCGACCTCGTCGCGGATCGCGAGCAGGCCCTTCTCGAGGTCGGCCTTCTTGACGCCCTTGTCGTAGGCCGCGACCGAGACTACGTAGCAGGTCCCGCCGC
This sequence comes from uncultured Myxococcales bacterium, assembly GCA_965649595.1. Lineage (GTDB taxonomy): Bacteria > Myxococcota_A > Polyangia > Nannocystales > Nannocystaceae > Plesiocystis. The sequence goes on from CBFGLP010001349.1 coordinate 14,883, forward strand.
CGTTCGCGTAGAACAGCCGAATCGAGTCATAGAGGTTGTACTTGGTCGTGTCGACCTGCGTGAGCTTGTAGTACTTGAGCCCCTGCGCGGGCGGGGGCTGGACGCCGTCGGGCGAGGTCCCGTAGGAGAGCACCTGAAAGTCGTAGTTGCCCGCGCTGATGTCGGCCGCGGCGGTGACCTCGCTGATGTCGTACTGCGGCTTATAGCCCTTGCCGAAGATCTTCTCGAAGTCGACCATCGAGTTGACCTTGATCGGGCGATTGAACACCGGCTTGCCGCTGATCTCGGCGTACTGCGTGTAGCCGATGAAAGCGGGCACCGCCGTCTGGACGCCGACGATGGAGGGTGGAAAGGCGTCCAGCTCGGTCACGTAGACGCCAGGGGTCTTTCGGTCGGGTGTCGTTCGCACGTCGTATTCCTTTGCTTGGTCAGGATCGAATCAGAAATGCACGTAGATGTCGGCGACCGTCGCCCGGATACCCGAGCTCGTCTGCGGCAGCGCCTGGTCACGCTCGAGCCGACGCGCGCTGACGTGCGGCGGCTGCCGGAGCGTCGCCGCGTGCAAGAGCGCCGGCGAAGGCACGGCCAGGCGGGTGACCAGCGTCCTGCGCGGCCCGTGCTGACCGAGCCGGCCGACCAGCGAGAAGCGGCAGCGCGAGCGGAGCTCGAGCGGCAGCGGCCGGCTCGACAGGAAGGGCAGCGCCAGCGCCCCGTTGGTCAGCCGCTCGGGCGCGAGCCGCTCGAACCACACGTCGCTCGGCGCCTCGACCTCGATCTCGAGATCGCAGTATTGGCCCTTGTCCGCGCCGAGCACCACGAAGTAGCGCCACCGCACCTCGCGGCGCAGAAATCGGGCCTCGTAGTTGGGATAGACGTACAGCGCCGGCTTGGTCCCGCCGGCCGAATCGTCCGGCCCGCCGTGGTGGTCGAGCACGAGATCGATGAAGCACAGCGGCGTCGGGTACGAGCGGGTGTAGAGCACCCATTTGTCCGGGCTCACCACCTTGCGATCGAGCGACTGGAACGACAGCCGATACTTGCCCTCGGGCAGCTCCGCGAGGTTCACATAAATGAACTCGCGCGCGATCCCATCGGGGTCGTAGTCAGCGCACGTGAAGTCGTCGGGATCCTTGCGGGCGGCCGCCTCCGGCGAGACCTTGCGCGGGTAGCAGCGGACCTCGCGATCGAAGATGTCGTAGACGACCAGCGCGTCGGTGCCGGGCGGCAGGACGACCCGAAATTTCACCGCCGTGCAGTCGATCTCGTCGAGCTCCGAGACATGATCCTCGACGGTCAGCGGCAACCAATCCCCCTCCGCTGGTGCGGGTCGCCGATAGTTGGTCAGGTAGAAGTTGACGACCGTCGGGTTGGTGTCGAGCGGGATCCCCGAGTAATTGACGAAGCAGGGATCCTGCACGACCAGCGCGAACGCCAGCCGCAGCGGCTCGTGCTGCGCGATCGCCCCGCTCAGCACCGCGCCGAGGCCCGCGTCCCGCTTGACGTCATAGAGGATCGCCAGCCCATCGCCGCTGGTTTCGAGCAGCAGCCCGAGCCGCTGCATCAAATCGCTGGTCGTCGGAGTGGGCAGGAATTGCAGGCCCGCCGGGCTCGCGTCGCCGGTCGGGAAGTATTCGTTGGTGATCCGCGCCCGGATCAGCGGCTGATAATAGAAGCGCCGCCCCGGCTGCTCGCGCTCACCGCGAGCATCGAGCTGGCGGCTGCTGCGTTGTACGGCGGCGTCGAAGCTCATGAGTGCTCCTCGATGTCCGGCTCGCCCGAGCCCTCGAGGCCCTGCACGGCCGGAACCTCGGCCCGAATCGCCTCGCCGTCGAAGGTCAAGAGGCGAATCTTGTAATAGGCCGAAGGCAGGTAGCGGGTCCCGACCAGCCCCATCAAGTAGTTGAGCTGAGTCGCGTCGAGGCTGATCAGATCGAAGGTCAATTGCGTGATCTTTGGATCGAGATCCGGCTGACTCTCGTGCGTGAAGACTGGGTTTTGCTGAAAGAACGACAGCACCCACGAGATCACGCCGAGCCCCTCGCTGTAGTGGTTGTTCGCGAAGTTCGCGTAACACAGCAGGTTCAAGTTGACGTGGATCGGCGGGGGCACGGCAGTGAACGAGCGCCCGTCGGCGCTCGGCACCGTCGGCCGATAGGTGCTGATGATGTTCTCCCGCGTGATGTTGGCCAAGAACAGCACCAGCTTGCGATCGGCCTCGTCCCACGGCTGGCCGCGGTGATCCAGGACATTGGAGAGGCTGACCCATGGTCGAGTCCGCGGCGCCGCGTTCTGCAAGCCGGTCTCGAGCACATCGCGGATCAGCTCGAGCGTGGCTTTGATCAGGTCATTGACCAAGGCCTGCGCAGGTTAATCTCCGAGCGACCAGCCAGCCAAGTAACCACCGGCTACCGATCGCTGCGATCGCGGGATCAATCGCCAACCAGCGCCGAGTCGACCTCGGGCGTGCGCTCGAGCAGCCAAGCGACCTCATGCCTCGATTCGAGCGCGAGCTTGTGCAGTACCTCGCGCAGGTATTTTTTCACCGCGTGCACGGTGATGCCGAGCTGCGTCGCAATCTCGTGATTCTTGAGCCGACGCACCACCCCGCGCAGCACCTGACTCTCGCGCTCGGACAATCCCGCGTGGATACTCCAATAGCAGATGCGCTCGCGCACGAGCTCGCACGACCACGCGTCGGGCTGCGGCCGATCGACGCAATCTTGGCCGCCACCGGACCGATCCAATGATCGTTCGGCTCGTCGACCCCGCGCGCGGCGGGTCTCGTCGACCGCCGCGGCAGCAAATTCGAGCAACTCGAACCGAGCCGCGGGCCGATCGAGGATTGGGACCTCGGTGCCGCTGGCAAACGCGAGTTGCAGCCGACGAGCCGCTTTGGGCGCCCGGCCGAGCAGCACGATCGCTAGCGATGGGTCGACTCGCTGCAATCGGCGCTGTCCTTCGCGATCGCTGGTGAGCGCGTCGACGACGACCGCGTCGATGCGATCGGAGCTCGCCAGCGCACGCACGACCTCCTCGAGGCTCGCGCAGCGCACGACCTCGGCGGCGGCCCAACTCAGCGCGTCTTCGATGTCGCTGACGGATTCGTGGGCGTCGACGACGCAGAGCCGACTCCCGCGCAGCACCTCGCGCGCCCGCTCCTCCCGCTCGTAGCGATGGATCTCCGCATGTGTAGTCGCCAACATGACCATCCGCCAGCCGCGGCAGGGTAGGTCCGCGGCTCTGCCAGTATTGGCGATTCGCAGGCGTGGATCAACGGCAAAACTGAATATATTCGCGACGTTCGCGACGTGGTGATTATGTTTCCAGCATTCGAATGTTCATGGAACGTTGGTTCAGGCGTACTTTTCGGCTGGGAACATCCGCTCTACGTGTTTCCACCGCTCGGGCCTTTCCGATCATGGAGAGCGCGCCCTATTCGAACAGTGGCTCCCCGGGGCGCTGCGCGCGGGCGAGTTAATTATCGAGACCTGCGCTCGGGACAGAGCCGCGCGCAACATCCGTCAGGTTCCGCGTCGCGGCTGCGCCGCAAGCTCGGCCGCAGACGAGCCGTAGGTTCGGG
>CBFGLP010001350.1:0-8135 GCA_965649595.1 uncultured Myxococcales bacterium
TCCACCGCGACGTCTCGCCGCAGAACGTGATGGTCACGACCTCGGGCGAGGTCAAGCTGATGGACTTCGGCATCGCCCGCTTCGCGACCGAGGAGACCCAGGGCTCGTTCGTCAAAGGCAAGCTGCAGTACATGCCGCCCGAGCAGCTGCGCAAGGAGACGCGCAAGCCAACCATCGATCTCTTCGCGGTCGGCGGCATCCTGCACGAGCTGCTCGACGGTCGACGCTTTCGCGGGCGCATCGAGGAGACCCGGCTGCTCGGGATGGTCCTCGACGGCGAGATCCCGCCGCTGCGCGAGGGCGTGGTCGTTCCGTCGGGGCTCGAGCAGCTCCGCCTCGGTCTGCTCGAGGCCAACGAGGACGAGCGCATCCAGTCGGCCAAGGACGCGCTGCAGCTCCTCTACGGCTGGCATGGCTTCCGCAACGCCTCGATCGACCTCGAGGAGCTGGTCCAACGCTTCGTCGCGCCAGCTTCGTCGATGTCCGCGCCGGTGCCCTACTTCGATCCCGAAGACAGCGGCGTGGTCCGGATCCCGACCAACGTCGACTCGGGGCTGCTCTCGATCAACAAGAGCGGGAGCGGCCTCAACCCCTTGCCGCCGCCCGAGCAAGGCGAGCCCTTCGGCCCGGACGGGCCGACGGAGCCCTCGTCGAACAGCGACCTGCGCAAGATCGACGCGCGAGCGGCCGCAGACACGCTCTCGGCGGGCGCCGATCAGACGGACTCGGGGCTCGAGCTGCTCTCGCCGGTCGGCGCCACGACGGTGGACGTCGCAGCGCCCCCGAGCCCGCCAACGTGGAAGAAGTGGGCGCTCTTTGCCGGGCCGCCGCTGCTCTTCACGGTGCTCGGCATGGTCCTGATGCTGATGCTCGGTGACAGGATCTTCGGCCAAACCGAGGCGGCCAAGCCCGAGCCGACGGTCGCCTCGACGGCGCTGGACGAGACCGAGCCTCCGGGCGAGCAGCCCGAGCCTGAAGGAAAGACGTCCCGAGACGACGGCACGAACCCGGCAGCCGATCCGACGCCCGCGATCGAGCCCGGTCCGAGCGAGCCCCCCAAGACCGATCCCGACGGGCCGCAAGCGAGCGACGGCTCCGGACCAAAGCCCGCGGTCGGTTCCGAGAAGCCCACGCCCGGCGTCACCACGGTCCCGGTCGAGTTCGTCGCCAACGAGTTCTTCTTCCTCTACGTCAAGGTGGCCGGCAAGACGCTGACGCTCGAGCCCCGCGCCCGGACCAAGCTTCCGGTCGGTAGTCACACCGTGTACCTGCGCAGCGACAAGAACGAGCGCTGGACCAAGGTCGGGAAGATCGACATCGACGCGAAGGCCGGGTATCGAATCGAGATGAAGAAGCCAGCCTCGCTCGTGCAGGTCGAGGTCGACCAGTGAAGCTTCGACCGACTTCGTCGGGCCGAAGGGCGTGGCTCGGCTCGCTCGCGCTGCTGATAGGTGGCCCCGCGTGCGTGCTCGTCGACAACCCCAACTACGTCGACGACGAGCTCGGCGACACGAGCTCCGACGACGAAGCGAGCGAGAGCGGGACCAGCGAGAGCGACCCCTCCAGCGAGGTCGACACCACCGAATCGACCACCGAGACGGAGACCGGCGAGCAGTGCCCGCCCGGCAAGGCCGGCGAGCTCGGCTGTGCCTGTGGCGACGGGCTGCCCCAGTGTGATCCTGGCCTGAGCTGCACCGAGGGCGTGTGCTCGGATGAAGGCGCCTGTCCAACCGCGTTCCCCGACGTGCTGGTGTCCGGGCTCGAGCAGGTGTTCACGCCCGGGAACGAGACAATGATCGGGACGTGCATGCTGGCGGCCGCGGCCAGCGGGCCCACGATGCTGATGGAGCTGAGCAACTGCGATCAGCTGCTGCTCGACATGAACCTCGAGATCTCGCCGGCCGAGCTGCTGCAAGAGCTCGACGGCATCACCGACTTCGAGGTCGCGGTCTCGTTCCGGCTCGAGGCCGACAACCGCTTCTTGAAGATCGCTGGCGGCTCGATGCAGCTCTTCGTGGTCGACGGCGCCGCGCTGCACTCGAGCGACACGGACTTGAGCAGCTACCCCGTCCCCCTGACCGAGGTGGTGACGGAGTGTCCGCTCGAGCCGCTCGACTGCGGCGAGGGCCAGCGGCTCGCAATCGACGCGGGCGGTCTGTGGGTGTACGACGGCAGCCACGAGCAAGTCGGCGAGGGCCAGCACCTGTGGGTCGACGAGGCGCTGGACTGCGACACCCCGAGCTTCCGTTTCGCGCTCTATTTCACCGGATGATTCGACCGACGACGAGCGGCTGACCGAGCGGGTCGATCGATGGCTAGGCCATGAAGTCACACGTGGAATCCTCGAGTCCTTCCAAGTTCGGACACGCCGTCGTGATCGGCGGTGGCATGGCCGGGTTGCTCTGCGCCCGGGTGCTCGCCGATTCGTTCGTCAAGGTCACGATCATCGAGCGCGAGGCTCGGCCCGAGCGGCCCAACCCACGCAAGTGCGTGCCGCAGGGACACCACGCCCACGCGCTGTTCGAGATCACCGTTCGAACGCTGCGGGACTGGTTCCCCGGCATGGTCGAGGCCATGGTCGAGGCCGGCGCGCTGCTGGTCGATCCCTGCCGGACCTTCGCCGTCTATCACTACGGCGGCTGGAAGCCTCGCTTCAATTCCGATCTCGAGACGCTGCTTTGCACTCGCCCCTTCGTCGAGTGGTTCGTCCGCTCCGAGATCGAGAAGCTCGCCAACGTCGAGATCCGCGACGAGCACACGGTCGAGGGCCTGCTCTACTCGCCGGAGCGCGAGTGCGTCACCGGTGTCCGGGTCCGCACGATCGGACCAGTCGCGGGTGACGAGCAACGGCTCGCCGCCGACCTCGTCGTCGACGCAGCCGGGCGCGGCACCCGAGCGCCGCGCTGGCTCAGCGAGCTCGGCTTCGACCGACCCGAGGAAGACACGGTCGAGATCGATCTCTGCTACACGAGCCGGCTCTTCGAGCTGCCCGATGACCCCGATCGCGACTTTCGTTGGATCACCGTCAACGCGCGCTATCCCGGCACCCGCGGCGCGTACCTGGTCGCGGTCGAGCACAATCGCTGGTTGCTGAGCCTGTTCGGCTACTTGGGCGATCATCCCCCGACCGACGACGCGGGCTTCCTCGAGTTCGCCCGCTCGCTGCCGACCCCCGCCGTCTACAACACGCTCGAGCGCGCGACCTTCGTGACCCCAGCGGTCGCCTTCAAGATCCCGTCGAGCCGCTGGTATCACTACGAGAAGCTGCGCCGCTTGCCCGAGGGCTTGGTCGCCCTCGGTGACTCGGTCTGCTCGTTGAACCCGGTCTACGGGCAGGGGATCACCGTCACGATGCAGTGCGTGCGCGAGCTAGGCCAGCAGCTCGACGAGCAGACGCGCGCCCACGGCCACCTGCGCGGGTTCCCCAAGCGCTTTTACGCCAAGCAAGCCGCGCTGCTGGCGATGCCGTGGACGCTCTCGACCACGCTCGATCTGCGCTTCCCGCAGGCCAAGGGCAAGCGGGCGCTCGGGATTGGGGCGCTGCAGTGGACGTTCATGAACCTCTTCGATCTGACGTCGATCGATGCCGACGCCGCACGGATCTTCTACGAGGTCCTGCACATGCGGCGCGGCCCCGAGGGCTTGCGGCACCCGAAGCTGCTGTGGCCCTTGCTGGCTAGCTGCGCGAAGAGTCGCTTCGACCCGCTCGAGGCGCGGCTGAACACCGGGCCGATGCCTCGCGCGCCGCAGGCCTGAGCTCTATCGTGCTCCGTGGCCATGGCCATGGCCATGCCCGCGTCCGTGGCCACCATGAGCCTGGGCTAGCGCCGCGTCGAACACCTCGCGGTCGAGGTGCTGCGGAGCATACTCGTGACCGCGCTTTTGCAGGCCGCGAACGAACGCGCGTAGATGATTGCACGAGCCCTGCCGCAGATGCGTGTAGACCGAGTGCGCCTGCGGATCATCGGTGCCCGCAATTGCGTTATCGAGATCGGCGATGTCGAGCTCCTCGACCTCTGCGCCGACCCGCAATGCATCGATCTCGGAGCTCTCGCCGGCGACGAGCAGCGCCTGATAGAGCTGGGCCAGCTCGGGCTCCTGAAACACCCCGACCTTGTCATCGACGATCGGATCGGCTTCGCCGGCCGCGGCTAGCAGGCCGCGCATAGCGTCCATGTGGTGCTGCTCCGACTGGGCAATGTTGGCGAACTGATGAACCCCAGGAAAGCGCTCGCCGAGCGTGAGATAGAGATCGCGGGCGAGCTTCTCCTCCTCCCGCATCCACCGCATCGCTGCGGCTTCGTCGTCGAAGTCCCGCAGCTCGAGGTTCGTGACCGGCTCGAAGGGCTGGCAGCCGCTGACCACGGCCAGCGCGCTGAGTTGGCCAAGCCACGCGCGGCGACCGAGCTTGGAGATGGGGGCGATCATGCGGACAGGGTTGCTCGGTCGAACGCGCTGGCCAGCGGGCGCGACCCGGAGTCGCAGCCGGCGTGGACTCCCAGCTCGGCGGCCCACAGGTTGCCAGCAGGCGCACGGTTTCGATCCTCCGAGTGGCTATCATATCCGGGATGCTCGACCGCTTTGGCGCCCCGGTGCTCCTCGCGTTCATCTTCGTCGCTCCGCTCGTGCTCGGGGCCTGTGACAAGCCTCGCTCGTCGACCGCTCCCGCCGAGCAAGACAGCGTCGATGAGCTGACGCGGGCCCTGCTGGTCGCGCTCCAGCAGAACGACGCCGCTGCGCTCGTCGAGCTGACCTCCGCCGAGCTCGCCGGCGAGCTCGACGAGCGTGCGCGGACCGAGCTGGGACGCACGCTAGTGTGGCTCGGCGGGGTCGAGCGGCTCGAGCAGCTCGACGAGCGCGAGGTCGTCGATGGCATCGAGCGTCGCTACCGAGTCCACTTCGTCGACGCCACGAGCGAGTTGGTGCTGACGGCGGTGCAGGGGAAGGTGGTCGGGTTCGAGTTCGATGATCCGAGCTGGTCGAGCCATGTCGAGCGAGCCGCCTCGATCGGCGACCTGCGGGTGGCCGAATTCGCGTTCACGGGCGCTGAAGGGCAGCCGATCCCTGCGCCGCTCGACCCCGCCGCGATCGGCTATTCGATCGCTATCGAGGGCTTGGCCTCGAACCTCCGCGAGCACGAGGTGAGCATCGGCAAGGTGGTGCTCGACAGCAAAGGCAACCAGGTGTACCGCCAGAGCGCCGATGATCAGATCCGCTTCCCCGAAGCCGAGGTCGGCGCGAGCGGTGGCAGGATCACCGGCAACGTCGCCGTGCCCGGACCCGGCGAATACGAGCTGGAGCTGCGGATCACGGACCTGGTCGCGGGCGAGGAGATCGTGCACCGCGAGCGCTTCGTGATCGCGCCGTGATCCTTGCTAGGGATCCCGGACCAACGCCGCCGCGTCGTCGACTTCGAGCGCCCGCTCGAGCCATCGACGCAAGCGGGCCGAGTCGCGGTAGCCGAGGATCTGCGCTCGCACGCTGCGGCTGACCAAGTGACTCTCCAACATCTCGATATATAACATCGGATCCTCCTCCAAGTAATCCATCGCCCTCAGCGCCGCCACCACCAGCGCGACGTCGTCGATCCCCTTGGCGTGAACCATCGCATTGATGACCACGCGGGCAGGCTGGTTCTCGACGTCCAGCACATCCAAGCGCTGGATCATGTCGGGTACCACCACGAAGATCTTCGTGGGCGCCAAATGACAAAGCGGGCCGTCGATGAGACGGCCCGCCCGATCCAGAAAACTACTCGTTATTGGGTCGCCAGCTTGTCGAGCGCCCTCACGCGGCGAAGCTCACTGGCCGAGAAGCGCTCGGCCTCCAACCGCGAGATCTGCTGATCGAGCTCGGCCGGGCTGCCCACGAAGCTGTTGCGAAGCTCGTCCCGCGCTCCCCGAAACTCGGCCACTCGCGTGTCCCAGGCCGCGCGCTCGGCATCGAGCGCGGCCAGGCGATCCGCCGCCGCGGTCCCGAACTGCTCGCTGCGTAGCACATGGATCTGCTCCGCCGATGCACCGGTGGCCTCGGCCTCGGCGACCGTACGGCGTCCCGCGAGGAAGCGACCGGCGTCGCTGCCCTCGAAGCCCTCGGCCTCGCCACCAAGCTCGGCCAGCGCGAGCTCGCGTGCGGCCCCGTCGAGCTCGAGCGCGCGATGCAGAGCAAAGGCCCGAGTGATCTGCTCGCGCTCGATCGCGGCGATCGGCTCCTGCCCGAGCTGCTCGTCGGCCGCGTCGAGCAAGCGCTGCTCGACCTCGGCCAAGTCCGCCTGCGAGTCCGCGAGCGCTGCGGCGGCCTCGGCTCGGAAGCCGAGGTAAGCGTGCCAAGCCGCGAGCGCGTCGTCTCGGGCGGCCTCGGGCAGCCGCGCGTCGAGCTCGGCCTCGACCCAGTCGTGCAGCTCGTCCGCCGACAGCTCCTCGTCGGCGGTCAGGAAGTAGTCGAAGGCCTGCTGGGCACGCTCGTCGAACACGAAGCGACCGCTCGAATCGAGCGAGAAGCTGCCATCGACCTCGGTGTCTGCGAGCGAGCGAGGCGAGAGCGAGCCTGGGCGGCCTTCCGGCTCGTCGACGCAAGCCACGAGCGCGAGCAGGGGGATCAGCGAGAGGGCAATTCGACGGAGCATGATCAGAGTCCCTCGTTCTTCAGGCGGTTGGCGTGAATGCGGAACAGGCTCTTGGGATCGGGTCCGAACAGGTGGACGAGGCCGAAGGCCTGATTGACCTCGTCGAGGTGATTGAGCCGATAGTCGTCGCGGATGACCTTTCCGAGGTGGGAGCTGCAGGCCCCGACGAGGCCGTCGTTGCGCTCGTCATAGACCAGCCAGGTCAGCCCCAGCATCGCGTCCGAGGGATCCAAGATGTTCGTCAGCGCCCGGTCTCCGGTCCACGAGTAGTAGCGGATCCCATCGACGACGTAGGCTCCCTCGCCGCAGGCCGACGCGGGCACGCCGGCCGGGTGCTCGGCGTTGAACTCGGCCAGACCCTCGGAGGTCAACGACCCGAGCGCCGCGATCGCGTCCTGCTCGTTGTCCCACGCGCCCGAGAGCAGCGAGAGGATCGAGCCCAGGCTGTTGGCGAACAAGCCGAGCACCGCCTCGGTGAAGCCTCCCTCGCTGATGTTGTCGCGCAGGAAGTCGGCCAGCTCCGCGCCCTTGTGCGGGCTCCCGACCGTGGTCACCGACGCGACCAGCTCGGGCGCGACCGAGGCCACGTAGCGGACGTCGAGGCCTCCGTGGCTATGGCCGACCAAGTTCACCTTCTCCGCGCCCGTGACCGCCAGGATCTCCTCGATCTGGGCGAGCAGGGCCTCGCCCCGCGCCTCCGTCGAATTGAATTGTGGCACCTCGGTGACGTAGACTTTTGCCCCGTCCTTGGTCAATGCGCTGGGGATTCCCGTCCAATACTCGTAGATCCCGAACAGCTCGTCGAATCCCGACATCCCGTGGGCGAGGACAATCGGGTATTTGGTCCGTGTGTAGCCGTATTCGGCCGACGCAGTATTGGGCAGAGCGAACGTAGTCACAGCGAGCAGCAAGGCTGCGCTGCATTGAATCAACCGGCGCATCATGGTCACCTCCGACGAGCTACGATATGTAGTTACAACCTCGTTCGTCGGGTGTCTAGCAAAAAGCGACGCGAACGCGGATCGCGAGGCCAGTGGCATTGCCGTGTTGAGCATGCTCAATGTATGGACAGTAGTCGAACGCTCGATTCCGCGACCTCGCCTTTCCCCCCTCGATCGATAAGCAGTCCAGGCCACGGGTACATACGAAATGAAGGGAATTCGCCCAGCTACCTCGGTCGAGATCTATACCCCCGATGAATCCGCTACCCATTTCCATCCCAGCCAGCGAGCGAAAGCGAACCCCCGAGTGTCCTCTACATACTCACGCCGTTTGCATGCTCCCGCCGTCATGCTCCCGCCGTCATGCTCCCGCCGACGGATCACGGGACAGGCCCCCCTCTGGGGGGCCCAGACGACCGCCTGCGAACCCCGAACCAGCCCACCGAGGTCGCGCAGCGACCTCGCGACCGCGAAGCGGTCGTGCGTGGCAGAGTGCACGAAGCCTGCGGGGGGCTAAAGAAAGCCGTGCACGAAGCCTGCGGGGGGCTAAAGAAAGCCTTCGACCGGGG
>CBFGLP010001351.1:0-6247 GCA_965649595.1 uncultured Myxococcales bacterium
GATGGCTTCGACGACGAGGAGGATGACGACTTCGACGACGAAGACGACGACTTCGACGACGAAGTCGACGACGAGGACGAGGACGAGGGCAGCCTCGCCGGGATGTCGAGCGACATGGGGTCGGTCGCCAAGCCGACCACGCAGCGCAAGCTCCCGTGGATCCCGATCACCGCGGTCTCGATCGTGCTCGTGGGCGTGCTCGGCTTCTTGTTCAAGGACGCGATCTTCGGTGGTGGCGAGGCGGACGAGGCCGACTCGACCGAAGAGGTCGCCGAGAACACCGAGCCGGAGCCGAAGCCGGAGCCCAAGCCCGAGCCGGAGCCCAAGCCCGAAGCCGAGACCGGAGCCGAGACCCCACCGCCCGAGCCCGAGCCGCCGGCCATGGATCCGGCGGTGCTCGACGAGAAGATCGCCGCGGCCGAGAGCCTCTACCGCAAGGCCAAGCACGACAAGGCACGCGAGGCCCTCGAGGCGCTGCTGCTCGAGGTGCCCAAGGAGCCGCGCGCGCTGGCCTTGCTCGCGCAGGTCCACCTGGAGAAGGGCGACTTCGAGGCGGCGATGACCACCGCCAACACCTGCATCGAGATCGACGAGAAGCAGGCGAACTGCTGGATGGCGATCGCGGTGATCGAGCAGACCCGCGAGAACTTCCCGCGCGCGCTCGAGGGCTACCAGAAGTACGTCGAGATCGAGCCCGAGGGGCGGTTCGCCAAGGACGCCAAGAAGCAGATCTCGCGCCTGCAGAGCAAGGTCAACTAGTCGTTCACGCGGGCCGTCCCTCCATCACTCCGGCCGATGGAGGGACGTGCTCGACCGATGTCGTCGAGCAGATCCTGCAGCCGCCCAAAATCGAGCGGCTTGACCAAGTGGTGGTCGAACCCGGCGTTCATCGCTGCCTGCACGTCGCTGTCCTGACCATAGCCAGTCAGCGCGATCAGGGTGACCGGGCCGAGCAGCTTGCGGAGCCGCCGGGCGAGCTCGTAGCCGTCGATCCCGGGCAGGCCGATGTCGAGGAAGAGCAGCTCGGGCGCGATCGTGGGCGCCTGCTCGAGCGTGACCTGGGGATCGTAGAGCGCCTGGGCCTCGTGGCCGAGCAGCGTGAGCACGTCGACCAGCATGTCCGCGGCGTCGCGGTTGTCGTCGACGACCAGCACTCGCAGCGGGGCGCCGCTGGACGGCCGGCCCAGCGCGATCGGGCCCGACTCGGCGCGCTCGAGCGAGAGCCCGCGGATCGGTAGCCGGACCACGAACTCGCTGCCTCGACCCTCGCCGTCGCTGAGCGCCTCGACGCTGCCGCCGTGCAGCTCGACCAGGTTCTTGACCAGCGCGAGCCCGAGCCCGAGCCCGCCTTGCGAGCGATCGAGGCTGCGCCGGCCGCCTTGCGTGAACAGGTCGAACACGCTGGGCAGGAGCTCACGGGGGATCCCGATCCCGTTGTCGCGCACGTGCAGGATCACCTGCGGGTCGGCGGCCTCGGCCCAGACGTCGATCTGACCCGCGGGTGGCGTGTACTTGGCCGCGTTGGTCAGCAGGTTGGCGACGACCTGGGCGAGGCGCGTCGGATCGGCGTGCACGGTCAGCGAGCGCGGGACTCGGAGCGAGAGCTGGTGCTGGTGCTGCTCGATCAGCGGCCCAGCCAGCTCGACCCCGCGCGCGACCACGCTGGCGAGCGCCACGTCGCGCTGCTCGAGCGAGACCTTGCCACGCACGACCCTCGACACGTCGAGCAGATCGTCGACCAGGGTCGAGAGGTGGCGAACCTGTCGCTCGATCACGGTCCGCTCGCGCTCGCTGCTCGGGTCGCCGCGCAGGCGCATGAGCTGCAGCGCGACGGTGATCGGGGCCAAGGGGTTGCGCAGCTCGTGTCCGAGCATCGCCAGAAACTCGTCCTTGGCCCGGTTGGCTTGCTCGGCCATCGCCCGCGCGGCCTCGATCTGGGCGCGCTCGGCCTGATTTTGTGCGGCGACCAGCTGGCCACGGATCCGGGTGATCGCCTTGCCGAGATCCTCGGCCAAGTGCACGACGAACTCGCGATACCCGCTGTCGAAGGGCAGCCGAGCGCTGAGCCCGACGACCACGATACCGAGCGCCCGCGGGTCGCCCTCTGGTTGCAGCGGCAGGACCATGGCTTGGCTCGGTGGCTCGGGATAGGGGCCACACTCGAACCGACCAACGCGGGCGACGAGATCGTCGACGAGCAGCTCTCGACCGCTCTCCAGGCACGCCGCGAGCGGCCAGGGCGTGAGGCTCGACGCGTCGAGGGTCGCCGGGGCGAGCCGAGCGAGCCCGACGGAGCTGGTCCCGGCTCGCTCGTGTGAACCCACGCGCGCGACCAAGCGGGCGCGACGACCCACGCCCTCGCGCAGGTACACGAGCACGAAGGGCAGATCGAAAGGATACGCGGCGAAGCCTTCGGTCAGCGCCGCGCAAGCGTCATCGATCGAGCTCGCGTCGTGAGGCTGCCGGGCCAGCATCGCGAGGATCTGCAGGCGTCGCGTCGCCAAGATCTCCGCGCTGGTCTCGATGATCGGATGCCAGACGCCCGCGATCGCGTCGGACTCGTCGTATATCGGGCTGAGCGCGAAGCTGAAGTGCGCCTCTTCGAGCCGGCCATGACGATCGAGGAACACCCGGAGGTGCTCGACCGAGCAGGCTTCGCCCCTGCACGCGCGCTCGAACGCGTCGTCGAGCTTGGCCGCGGCTGCACCCCAGCAGTCTTGAAAGGGCCGCCCGAGCGCGCTGGAGTGCTTGCTGCCGAGCAGCTGCGCGTAGGCATCATTGTAGAGCAGCGCGTGCTCCGGCCCCCAGGTCAGCCCGAGCGGAAAGGGCGAGGCCAGACAGGTTCGCGCGAGCGTGCGCAAGCTCGAAGGCCAGGTCGCGGATGGGCCGAGCGGTGTGGCGGACCAATCCACCATCGGCCTCGCTTCGCTCGGAGGATCGAGCGTGGCCGGTTCGACCGAGTCGCTCGAGTCATCGCGTCGACCGGTCGCACTGCTCGACACGGACCTCGCTCGCATCACTTCATGATAACGAAAACCATCGGTGTCGGTGGACACCTTTCGACGCGAACATTTGCGACACACCATGCGCCATGTCGAGTCGTTGGTTGCTCTTTGTGTCGTGGTTTGAAACGACCGTTTGGACACATCATTCCAAATGTGTCAATCGGAGACAGGCGCCCTTCGCGTCCACGCCTGCACCTCCGAATGTGGAGGTGCAGGCGTGCTGCAAGGCCATGCGATGATTCACGGCGCGTCAAGCCGTTTTGCGGATCAGTCTTCCACCCAGACTGTGGATTCGATCGCTAGTCCCTGCACGAGCTCGAACGCGAGCTCGCTTGGACTCAGCGCTTCGATCTCTACTCCATCGAGCGCCCGCGCGGGCCGTCGGATCAGTCGAATCGTCGATGGATCACCGGTCGTGCGCTCGAGATCGAGGGCATGAAGCGGCCGAAGCCCACCTGCCGAGAGCGGCACCGTGGCCGCGAAGGTGTGTCGCTCGCCGCTTGCGCCTTCATACCAGCCGTGGACCTCGACGCTGGTCTGGTCGAGCATGAAGCCGTCGGAGGCGGCCTGCTCGACCGGGGCGGCCAGCCAGTGCAGCGCGCAGTAAGTGGCTCCACTGGCCTCGCTGATGCCCAGCTCGCGCTCTAGCGGATCGTCGGTGAACGACTCCACGAAAGGGCCGATCAGCAGCGAGCTGTCGCTGACCGTCGAGTGGGCGCGCAGGCTCGAGTCATCCGCCTCGGCCTCGTCGTCCTCGCAGGGGACCAGCATCAGCGTGGCCGTGGCGAGGTAGCCGAGCTCGATCCCGACCCGCACGCCGAGATCGGTCTCGAACACCCACTCGCCCGTCGTTGCCTGCTCGGCGCCCGTCCAGTCCCACTGCGACACGTAGCGCAGCGAGGTGCCGGCGGGTGGTTGCCACTCGATCGCCGCCGGCTCGCCCGCGTCGTCGGTTGCTTCGTCGTCCGCGTCGTTCGTGGCCACGGGCTCGTCGCAGCCGATGAGCGCCATGACCACGCCCAGGCCGACGAGCGCACGAGCGGGCGAGCCGCTCACGCGCAGTCCCCCGGGCACGACTGCGCGGTCTCGGGACCGTCGCAGATCCCATCGCCGCAGCACATCATCGTCTGGCCGGGCATGCAGTTGCCCCCGTCCATGCCATCGTCCATGCCGGTGTCGGTGTCCATGCCGCCACCGGTGGCCCCCGCTCCGATCGAGTCCGAGGGCAGGTCGCGGAAGCAGCCCTGGATGTAGGGGAACGAGAGCGTCGCGTGATAGGCGTAGCCGTCAGGGCCCTCGTAGCCGTTGCACGCGTCGAGGTAGACGAACTCGGTGCCCTCGTCGGCGTCGTCGGCCCGCTCGGTCCAGTGATGCGTGCACCACGAGTAATCGAACGCGACGCAGCGCTTCTCGGTCGTGGTCCCACCTTGCGCCCCCGGCTCGTCGAACACCGCCCAGTTGCAGGCGAAGTTGCACTCGGGATCACCCGCACAGCAGTCGTCGTCGCTCGTGCACGACTCGCCCTCGACGCTCAGCGCGTTGTTGCTGTCCGGATCGGCGCCGGGCTGGCTCGACCAGCTCGACAGCCCGGCGTAGACCCACGAGCTACGCGCCCGGCGATGCTCGGTGCACTCGCCCTGGTCGTCACGAGCCACGCATACACAGGGACCCTTGATCGGGTGCCCGTCCATGCTCCATCCGACGATGCCCGACTCCTGCGTGCACGCGCCGGCGAGCCCATCCTCGAACACCCAGCCCTCGGTCGCCGCCACGTAGCTGTTGGCCGGCTTGTTGTCGGGCTCGAGCTCGAAGCACGCCTCGTTGACGCCGTGGTAGTGGGCCGAGTTGCCCGTGTGACCGCCACACAGATCGAGCGCCGCCCCAGCCATCAGGTCGTCGCCAACGTAAGGCTCGCCCGCGTTGTCCGGGTAGAAGAAGATCGGCGAGCCCCAGGGATCCGGCATGCCCGCCTCGTTGGGCCCGAACACCGGCACGCCGTTGATCATCGCGCTGGTCGTGTCGAGGCAGGGGATCCGGTGGGCGACCTGATCGCCGAAGCGGATGTAGCTCGGCGCGCCGACGTTGGCCGTGCAGATCCCGGCCGGCTCTTGGTTGGTGCCGACGTCGGGGTTGGCGACGAACGAGTTATAGGCGTCGACGCAGCCGAGCTCGGCTTCATAGTCGTCACCCGCGAGCTCGCCAACCGGCTGGGGCGCGAGCGGGAGCCGATAGATGAAGTTGACCGGCTCGAGCGGGTTGGGAGTGGTCTGGACGAAGTCGTAGTGGAACAGGCCGTTGCTGGCGATGTACACGTACTGCTCGTCGCAGCGCGCCTCGACGCAGGGGGCCAGCTGCGCGCCGGTGCCGTCGTCGATCACCAGACCTTGCATGTTCATCAATGACGAGACCACCTTCGCCGCGCCATCGATGCCATCGCAGGATCCCACCGCGGTGGCGTCGGGGTAGCGGTCGGCCAGATCGGCCCAGAGATCCTCGGCGCAATCCGAGGGGCCGCCGGTGTCGTCGGCTGTGTCGGCCGTGTCCGCAGTGTCCGCAGTGTCGACCGTGTCTGTGGTCTCCGAATCGCCAACTTCGTCGGTGGACGAGCCATCATCGGTGCAGGCGAGCGGGGCGAGGAGCAGAGCCGCCGTGAGCGGCGTGAAGAGGCAATCGAAGCGCACCGTCATGCTGGCCAGGGTTCCCGAACTCGTGCAATTGGACCAGCACTGCCGTGTAAGCGGGAGGCAAAGCGGTGCGCGGATTCGGGCAGTGGAAACAGATTTGCTGGGATCCGCTGCTCGTCGGTTAGGTGCAGAACCGCCCGGTGTCGGTGCTCGGACCGAGCGGGCGAATCCAACCATCACTCGGGCCCGTGCTTGCTCGCTGATCGGCCGGGGCGTTTATCCATCGGACGGAAGCGCAACCCGAGCGAGATGCCAATGAGCAAGTCGTCGTCACCGGCCTTCTGAAAGCGGCCTGTCGGGTTTTTATAAGCGTTGCCGAGTCGGTCGTGACACGAGTGCGACTGTTCCCAGCACCCATCAGTACGGCCTTTTCCGTAGACGGAGAGCTGAACACGCCGGAGGATCGTGACGCCGAAGCGAGCCGTCGGGCCCCAGCGCAAGAGAATGTCATAATCACGCCAAGTCTGGTACACGTCCATGTGCATTCCGAAGCCGGCTTCCCATTGGATAATGCCACGGGCGAGCGAAAAGCCGGCCTTGGGTCGAACGAAGTCTCCC
>CBFGLP010001352.1:0-8698 GCA_965649595.1 uncultured Myxococcales bacterium
ACGAAGGGGAACGACGCGAAGCAGGCCTGTGGGAAGTCGGGCCAGCTCCACATCAGCCCCACGTCGGTCGCGCCGGCTACGACCAAGACCGGATCGATGGCCTCGCCGAAGCTCATCAGCTCGGCGAGCGTGGTCACGATCGGGAGCTGGGACGCTGCCTGCTGCTGCAGCGCATCGGACCAGTAATTGAGCAGCGTCGGGTTGGCGCCCTTGTTGAGCAGCGCGAAGGGGTGATCCTCGCCGGGCACCGAGCCACCGACATACCAGCGACAGCTCGAGTTGGGTGGTCCGCTCGGGATCAGCGAGGTGCTCATCCCGAAGTTGGGGCCCGAGCGGACCGTGGCCGTGCAGCCGGACGCCACCAGCACGTCGGGGGCCTCGCCGAAGCCGAGCGCGCCGGTCTGCAGACCGCTCGCGCCCGAGACCTGCAGCACCTCGAAGCTGGCCTGCAAGCCGGCGACATCGTCGAACAGCGCCACCCCGCTGTTGAGCCCGACCACCGCGACGATCGTGTCGACGCCGTCGAGCTCGGGGTCGATCGCCTGGACGTGCGAGACCTTGGGGAAGCCGGGGATCTCCGCGTCGAACACGAAGCCGCCGGACCCGTCGCCGGTGCCAAGCCAGGCGAGCCCGCCTTGGCTGGAGAACACGGCCACGTCGGCGTTGCCGACCGGCTCGAGGTCGAGCGCCGTCAAGTTGATCATCGGCTGGATGATCGGCACCGGCCAGGGGCTGATCACCAGTGAGTCGTCGTCCATCAGCGTGACGACACCGGTCGAGGTCAGCATCACCAGCTCCTCGTCGCCGTCACCGTCGACGTCGATGAAGCGCAGCTCGAGCACGCTGTCGATCTGCGGCAGCGGGATCTCCTGGGGCACGGGCGGCTCACAAAAGATCGGCTCGCCGTAAGCCGCTGGCTCACAATAGTTGTACTTGCACGCGTAGCCCTGCGGGCAATCGCTGTTTGTGTAGCACTCGAACCAAGTGTCGGTCTCGCCGTAGTCGCTGTAGTCGGTATACTCGTCGCTCCAGCCCGCGTACTCGCACTCGCCGGCGTTGCATATGTAGTAGAGCGGGCAATCGGCGTCGGTGTAGCACTCGGGCGGCGGAGCGTCGGTCGTGTCGTCGGGGTCGGTCGAGCTGCTCGAGTCGTCCGTGTCCTCGGACCCGCTCGAGTCGCCCGAGTCGTCCCCGATGTCGTCCCCGAACTCCTCGCCGCCGGGGATCATCGGCGGGCCGCAGGCGACGAGCAGCGATGCGGGGGCGATGAACCAAGGCCGAGGATCGAAGGGACGCACGACCCCTCGATGGTGCCACGAGCCGGGGTGCTCGCGCGGACTCTCGATCAGCCGGCGCCGAGGCGCGCCAGATCTTCGGCGCTCACGACCCAGCTCGCGCAATGGGGGCAGCGCGTGGCCGAGCGAGACTCACCCTCGGCCATGGGCATGCGCCCCGCAAGCGATGGTTCAGCTACGTGTCATTCGATAGATCTTGCTGGCGACGGCGAAGTAGAGCCCATCTGCAGCGAGGTGTGGCTTGATCTGCGGGCCCAGCTCGCGGGGGACCTTCAACTTCGCGGATTCGCCCGCCGGGTCCCACCAAATGGCGAGCAACGACGATTTGCGATCGACGACGAGCGCGATCCCGAATTCGTTCGCGGTCAACCCACGATACTCGCCCGGCACGAACTCGATCTTGGCGAGCAAGCGGCCATCGGTCGTGTAGCGGCGCAGCTCGACGCCCTTGCGCAGCCACGACTTGGTCGGGACGGCGACGATCAGGTGCTCGCCCTCGCTAGCGAGGTGCACGAAGCCGTCGAGCTGGCCGTCGAGCTCGACTGGCCAAGTCGAGATCTCGCCGCCGGTTGTGTTGACGCTGGCGATCGTCGGTCGAGCATTACTCTGGTGGACCCAGGCGACGCGATCACCCGAGATCGCGAGATCCCAACCACCGCTGTCGTGGATGGCGATCTCTCGCACGGCGCCACCTTCGGTACACAGGGCGCACACGGTCGTGCGCGTGATCGAGAAGGGTGGTCCGCGGACGGGATCGGGCACCCAAGGTTGATCGATCCACCCGAGCCAGCCGTCTCGCAGCGTCAGCCAGAGCGGACGGCCGCGATCCTGGGCCAGCACGATCGGCTGACCTCCTGCATGAGGGAGCTTCAGGATCGTCCCCTCGTTGATCAGCGCGGCGTAGACGTGCGAGTCGTCGACCGCGAGGCTGGCATAGAAGCGCTCCTGCTCGAGCAAGGGGACCGGGGTCTCGTTGCCGGGATCGAAGCGAACGACGCCGCGAGGCTCGATCGCGAAGATCTTCTCGTTGTTCGTGACCACCTCGGAGATCGCACGATCGGGGTGCACACAGACCACGCCCGAACCATCCCCGCGCAGGGCAGGTCGGTCGGGCGCTCGAAAGGCAGCCTCGAGGCGCTGCAGGCTGTCGCCGATCTCGATCGCGCGCACGTGCGCGAGCAGGCGCTCGCGTAGCTGCGGCGGGACTTTCTGCGTATCCGAGCGACGAGAGCGGTGCAGCTCGTACGACCCACAATAACGAGCGAGGCCCGAGAGCAGGGCCTCGGCCAGCTCGCGGCCGTCGACCGCACGCAGCACCACGTCGGTGCCGAGCCGCAGCAACAGCGACTCGGGGACGCTCTCGTAGGCCGGATAGCCCGACCATGGACCCGCGCCTCGACCGAACCATGCGAGCAAGCGCCACGCGACCTCGGTGTCCGAGCCGAGCTCGCTGCGCAACGAGTCGAGCGCTGCGTCGAGCTCCGCATCGGACAGCCGCCGGGGCACGCCCATCGAGTCGGATTCGAGCGTGGGCAGGCGCTCCCGCAGGCACGCTGGGGCGGCCGCCAACCATCGCTCCCGCTCGGATGCGTGCTCGCGCTGGGCCAGCGCGGCCCGATCACGCTGCTCGACGTAGTCCCTCACGCCGCGGGCGGCGAGCCACTCCATCAGCGCGTTCGGGTCCGCGAACGCAGCGTCGCTCCACTCCCACGCGCCCTTCCAGCGCAGCGTGTAGCCGTGATGCAAGGTGATCGACGCCAGCGACTCGCCGGCGGCGTCCTCGAGCGCGAGCTGCATGTCACCCACGCACATGCAGTGTGGGCCCGGTCCTGGGACCAAGCGCATGACCAGGCGCAGCGACGCGAGCTCGTCGGGACCAACCTCGAGCAGCGTACGAGGCTCGGCGCCCTCCGGCTCGACACAGAGCGGATGTTGGCAAAAACGTGCCCGCACGGCCCGCGCGAACACGGCATCGAGGGCGGCGTCATCGGGGGCGGTCAAGTTCGCCGAGGGCATCGCCCTCACGAGTCTCCCGACATCACAGATCCGGGTGCAAGCGAATCCCGATATTCACCGCGAATACCGTGTCGAGCTGAGCTCGCGGCGACCCGGTCACCTGCTGGGCGAACCCGGCCCCAATGTCCACACCAACTCCGCCGACCTTGGGCACCATCACGAAGCCCAACCCGCCGGTCACGTACCCGCGGTCATCCGCGGCTCCGCGCCCGCGTCGGTCCCAGTAGCCGCCGACGCGGATCGGCACTGGTCCGGCCACGAACTCGCCGCCCGCGTTGACGGTGATCCGCGTCCACTTGTCCTGGTTCCAGTACGACGTGAAGTCGTAGGTCGCGTCGATGTTGAGCGAGAAGTTGGGGTTGCGCAGCGGGAAGATCGCGAGGCCGTGCCCGAGCGAGCGCGGGTAGTCGGCCAGCCGGCGCAGGTTGCCGACGTTGAGCACCGGGTCGGTCGGGTCGACCGCGACGCCCTCGAGCTCGCCCGGGTCGTCCTCGGTGTAGGCCGGCTTGGACGGCATCACGAGGTTGTAGCCAACCACCGCGAGCTTGGCCCAATCGAGGATGTTGATCGCCAGCGCGACGTCGAGCCCGAACGCGTTGTTCTTGGGCCGGTAGTTGCGGGCGACCCCTTCGTCGTCGAGGTAACGCAGGCTCGTGTACTGCCAGCTCGGCTTGACGCCGAAGTAGACCCAGTTCTTGATCATCGCCACGCCGAGCACCCCGGACACCTCATGGCCGAAGTGGACAAGCTCGAGCTCCTGCCGCTCGCCGATGTCGTCGGTGTAGAGCAGCTTCGGGGTCCCGCGCATGAAGTTGTAGCCGAGCGCGAGCGCGATCCGAGGGGTGTTGAGCGAGTCGTGGATCCACACCCCGAGCCCGTGCGTGCGGGTCTGGGCGTTGAGCTGGTACATGCCTTCGATCGCGAACTGCTGCGAGTACATCAGCCCGGCGGGGTTGATCAGCGCGGCTTGGGTACCCGCCGACGAGCCGCGGGTCGCGTTGCCCATCGAGAGGTTGCGAGTGCCGTCGACACCGGGGCTGGCCTCGGCGAGCTGCGGGAGCGCGAGGGCGAGGCCCACGGCGCCCAGCAGGGTAGGCAGACGACGACTGCGAGCCCTTTGCTTGCCAATTTGTCGCTTTTCTCGGGCTTGCGTGGTCGCGCGCATGATCGGCCCGGAGCATACGGGCGAGCCAGATCCGCGCAAAAAAACCCCCCGGCGTGGGAGCTCGGCGCGAGGATGGTGATCGAGCACGAGCAGCTTCGAGCGGCGGCGCTGGTCCCTCCGCTCATGGTAGGGTCGAAGCGGTGAGCGAGGATCATCGCCACGGCGGTCGATCGCCGGGCCCGTCTGGGTCGGATCGCGTGGAGCGTGGAGGGGCGGCCGCGCAGCGACCGGGGAGCGCCGAGGCGTCCACCGATCCGAGCGCGTCGAGCAGCCACCGGGCCAACCTCGAGCCGGTCTCCGACGACGCCCATCCACCCGAGCATCGGCGCGCCCCGACCAACCCGAAGCTGCTCGTCGAGGCGATGCAGATCGTACCTGGCCACGATCTCAGCGCTCAGCCACCTTCGCGCCCGACCAAGCCGCCGCCCGCTCGTCCGATGCGAGCTTCGAAGCAGCCGCCCGCGCCCGCGCCCGCGCCCGAGCGACGAGGGCTGTTCTTCCGCGATCGTGCCGCCAACCTGGTGGTCGGTGTGGCGATCGGGTTGCTCGTCACGATCCTGCCCGCACGACAGCTCGCGCGACAGCTCGAGCGCGAGCGCATGGCCGCGCCGCTGGACCGGATCGAAGCGGCGATCGACGAGCCGCTCGCGGTCGAAGCCGAGCTGCCGGACGAGGCCGCGATCGACGAGATCCAGCGAGCGGCTCGGCAGCGCTACCTGCTGGTGTGGTTGCTCGTTGGAGTGCCGGTCGGCCTCGGCCTCGGCGTCATGCCCCGCTGGTGGTGAGCCTCAGGATTCTAGCGAGAAGTACATGATCTTCACGACCTTCTCGCCCCACATGTACTGCATCCGCGCGAGGAACAGGCCGGGCCCGAGGTGGCGGAGCTCGCCGACGATCCGCCGCAGCGGTCGTGGGTTTGCGGCCACATCGTAGTCGAGCCGGATCACCGTGCCTTGGCCATCGAGCGCAGGCGCCTCGCGGACCAAGTAGCGAGCGAACTGCAAGCGACCGCCACCGAGCAGCCAGGCGTTGGCCCCGAACTCGCCCTCGAAGGTCTTGCCTCGCCAGATCGGCAGCTCGTTGACGAAGCGCAGCACCGCGCTGCGAGCCACCCCC
Organism: uncultured Myxococcales bacterium; assembly: GCA_965649595.1. Taxonomy (GTDB): domain Bacteria; phylum Myxococcota_A; class Polyangia; order Nannocystales; family Nannocystaceae; genus Plesiocystis. The sequence continues at coordinate 5,593 of CBFGLP010001352.1, forward strand.
GGCACCCAGTCGAAGCCAGACACCGCGAGCACGCGACCACGCTTTTGGCCTTGCAGCTCGCCGAGCGTCGCTGGGTCGAGCTCAGCGAAGAGCTGATCGAGCTCGCGCATGCTCAGGCGCGTGAGCGAGGCCGGATCGACGGCGTGCAGCGATTGAGACCGATGCGCCTGCTGAAGCTCGAAGCTCGGGAGGGTCGTCGCGCTCATGACCGCGCGAGTGTACCCCTTGGGCTCGGCGCTGCGGGCTCCCCCGGCTAGGGCTGGACAGCGTCCTCGGACGCCGCCTGCTTGGCGGTCGGGTCTTTTTCGATCTCGACGTCCTCGCGCTCGATCTCCAGCAGCAGGATCGTGGCCGCGATCACGACGATCACGAGGATGCTCAGGACCTGGAACGACATGGCGACCAGTCCAGCCTGACCCGACGCGGGGCCCCGGCGGCGGCGGAGCTTCTTGGCGACGTTCTCGTAGAAGTCCGGCGGTGCCTCGACCGGCGGGAGCTCGCGCACGAGCGAGAGCATCCGGCGGAGATCCTCGACCTCGCGCTTGGCCTCGGGCGAGGCCGCCAACATCTGCTCGAACGACTCGACCTCCCCGGCCTCGAGCGCGTCGTCGAGGTAGGCGGTCATCAGCTCGGCTTTGGAGTCGGCGGCCATGGTCGGTTGGATGCCAGGGGTAGGGTAGCGCGATCTCGGGCGGCGGGAAGGACTTCGATGGGCCGGAGGAAAGGCTACTCGATGTAGGGCGTCAGCCGCTCCTTGAGCGCGAGCCGGGCCCGGTGCAAGCGGCTCTTGAGCGTGCCCTCTTGCAGGCCAGTGATGCGCAAGATCTCGGCATAGGAGAGGCCCTGGATGTCGCGCAGGACGATCAGCAGGCGGTGGTCCGGATCGAGCGCTGCGATCTCGCGCTGGATCGCCTCTTGGAGCCGGTTGCCCTGCACCGTCGCCTCGGGCCCGGCGACCTGGCTCTGGAGGTGGACGACCGGTCCGCCATCTTGACCTACCGTGTGCGCCGCTGGGGTCTCGTCGATGTCCGAGGCGCGGTGGAAGTTGCGGACCTTGAGGTACTTGAGCCGGTTCTTGCAGGTGTTGGTCGCGATTCGATACAGCCAAGTGTAGAAGCGACCCTCGCCGCGATAGTTGGCGATGCCACGGTAGACCGAGATGAACACCTCTTGGGCGAGATCCTCGGCCTCCTGACGGTTGCCGATCATCCGGTACATCAGCCCGAAGATGCGGTCTTGATAAGTGACGACCAGCTCTTGGAAGGCTCGCTCGTCGCCCTGCTTGAGCCTGCGGACCAGCCGACGATCGCGGGCATCACGGACCGCTCGGGGATCGCTGGGATCGAGCGGCTCGTCGTCGGGCTCGTCAGGAGGGAGCGGGGAGTCACCGGATGAACCAACACCGACAGCACCCGAGGTCTCGGCTGCTGTCGGTGGTTCGCCCGGCGGGGCGGCGAAGCGGCTGTCCTGGGCGGTCACGGACACGGCGGGCGCGGCTCGGGGCGGCTCGACAGCACGCCCCCGCGCGGGTTCCCGGTCCGGTGATGATCGGACGAAGTCCGCCCGGACTCAATCAAAACCTCCGTCAGGATTCAGAGGTTGTCGTTGCGGCCGTCGTGGCAGGCCGTGGCTCCGTTGGAGAGCGGCGTGACCTGGCAACGGAACTCGCCCGGGCCGCCCCAGTAGGTGTCGGTCTCGTTCCACCGACAGTCGCGGTCGGACTCGCACGCCTTGAGGCAGACCTTGCTGTAGATGGTCGGCACGATCGCGCCGTCGCCCTCGATCGTCTTGTCGATCAGCACGTGGCCGGCCGGGCAGGTGATGTCCGCGTCGTAGTCACCGATCGGTCCGGGCGGGCAGATCGCTCCTTCACACTTGAGCGAGATCATCTGGCAGTCACCGCCAGCAGCGTAGACCTGGTTGTCGCCGATGTACGACCACGAGCGGTTGCAGCCGACTTCCATGCCCTCGACCGGGTTGACGTTGTCGCAGTTCTGGATGTCGCCCTGCGAGACGTTGAACAGCGGGTCGACCTCTTGGCCGTCTTGGAACACGGTGCACGCGGCATGCACCGCGCTGTCGTTGAACGTGCACGAGGTCGTGCACTCGTCGCGCGAGTTGTCGTTGCCGTCGTCGCAGTCTTCGCCTGGATCGACGGTGCCGTCGTTGCAGGTCGCTAGCACCATCGAGCAGTCGTCGATGCAGTCGGTCGCGGCGTAGGGCGGGTACTCGGTGACGGTGTTGCCGTCATCACAGATCTCGCCCTCGTCGATGATCCCGTTGCCGCAGTTGGGGTTGCCCGTGTCGGCAGTGTCGGTCGTGTCGTCGGTGTCGGCAGTGTCGGCCGTGTCGGTCGTGTCGTCGGTGCTCGTATCGCCGGTACAACCCGTGTCGCCGACCTCGTCATCGTTGCCGCCATCGTCGGTGCAGGCGAGGGGAGCGAACGCCAGCGAGCCAGCCAAGCACAGCGCTGGACGCTTCCAACTCGGGGATCGAAGCAAGGACCGAAGCATGACGGGCAGGATACGGCCAGCGAATTCTGCGCAATCGTGACGGGGATCACTCTGGCTGGCTTCCAGGGTGGCCCTGCACGGGTGCTGGTCGGGCTCGTCCGAGTGGCCTAACGTGGTCGACGTGTCGGACGAGGTCCCGAGCAGCGAGCTCAACGCGGAGATCAACGTGACGCCGATGATCGACGTGCTCATGTGCTTGTTGATCACCTTCATGGTCGCCTCGGAGCCGCCGCCCAAGCAGAAGCAGCCGCTCAGCGTGCCCAAGGATCCCGTCACGCAGGTCCCCAACGATCCGAACGCGACCTTGCTGGTGAAGATCGACGCGGCCGGTCAGGTGACGATCGGCAAGACGCCGGTGCCCCCAGGCAAGCAGGCGCTGGTCGACGCGCTCAAGAACAACGAGAAGGCGCAGAGCGACAGCAAGATCGCGATCAACGCCGACGAGAAGGTCCCCTACGGCAAGGTGATCGACGTGTTCGCAGCCGCGCGAGAGGCCGGCATCGGCTCGGTCGGCGTCGCGTCCGAGCGCTGGTGAGCGTGCTCGGTCAGCGCGGGCGCTGACCGCCCCATCGTCAGCGCGGGCGCTGACCGCC
>CBFGLP010001353.1:0-1621 GCA_965649595.1 uncultured Myxococcales bacterium
CCGCGACGCTCTACGACCGGGTGATCATGAACCCGCCCTTCGAGGAGCGGCGGGACACCCAACACATCGCGCACGCCCTCGAAGCTCTCGAGCCCGGCGGGCGGCTCGTGGCGATCGCGTCCGGCAGCTTCCGGTCGCGCAACCATGCGGCCACCGACGAGCTGCGCGCGAAGATCCTCGCGTGGGGAGGAAGGATCGAGGATCTCCCCGAGGGCTCGTTCCAGGAGAGCGGCACCAACGTCCGCACCGTCGTGATCGTGGTCGATCGCCCCGCGGTGGAGCACGACGCGGTGAAGCCGAGCGCGACGAAGCCGAGCGCACCCGAACGACCCACGCTTCGGCTCGTCCTGTCCGACCCGGAACCCGCGCCCGTCGAGACCCCCGACCCCGAACCCGCGACCTTTCAGCTGCGCCCGGACGAACCCGAGACGTCGATCGAGCGGCAGATCCGGCTCGCCGACGCGCGGGCGGCCACGAGCCGGGCCATCCAGGAGCAACAGATCCAGACGGCGCTCCCGATCTCGCTCACCGGGTCCGACCTGTTCACCCGGGTCGCGCCCTCGATGGACGAGGATGCGACGACCTCGACCACGAGCGACGTCTCGCCGAGCTCGCTGACGCCCCAGGACATCGCCGGCCGTGTCGGCTTGCTGTCGAGGGCTTCCGGCGACGAGCTGCTCGAAGCGCTGACCGTCGCCGAGCGGCACGGCATCGGCCGAGCGATGCGGGCCTTCCTGATCGAGCATCGGTACTTCGAGCCCGAGCGGGCCTCCTACTGGGCTGCCCAAGCGCGAGCTCGCGTGGCGCTGGAGAAGGGCACGTGGCCCCCGCCCCCTCAGCGTGGCTCGCTCTACGCCAAGGACGAGTTCGACGGGATGCTGCGCAGCATCCTGCGTGCGCCGGACATCGCCGAGGTCCTGGCGATGGCGGATCGATGGCCGCAGGACATCGACACGGTTCTCGGCACCGACGAGCGCAAGCGCTACTTCCGGGACGAGAACCTCGGTCGAAGCGCCCGCCAGGCGATCGAGCACGTCCTCGACACCGCCAAGAAATTCCCCGCCGGGCCGCCGAACACCGAGACCCTCCGCGGCGTGCTCGAGCGGGCGCGGGAGCGAGCCGAGGGCGAGCGCGAGCGCTTGCGGTTGTCACTGGACCCCTCGCTCTACCGCGCCGACACCAAGCCCGAGGACGTCTATCCGCGCCTGTGCGGGCTCGCGTCGGAGATCGCCGAGCGCGTGCTGGACCAGGTCCACGGCGTCGACTTCGGCGACCGACACGAGCGCAAGGCGTCGGCGTTGTGTGCCGGCACGCTCTCCCTGCGGGAGCTCGCGCTCCAAGGGGCCGCACGCGACCGCGAGTCCGCGCAGCGTCGGCTCTCGTCGGCGATGGATCGCCAGCGCGACGCGCAGGCGCTGCTCGCCATCCTCGACGAGCTCGAACGCAAGGAACGCCTGACGGTCCAGTCGTTCAATCGACTCTATTGGCGCAAGCACCCCGACCTCGGCGAGTCGGGGCGCGACGCTCGACGGATGCGGTTCTCGGCCTACACGGGGGCGTTCAAGCTCGCCAACGTCTTGCTCCCCGCAGGGCAATGGACCGAGCTGACCGTCGCGGGCCC
>CBFGLP010001354.1:0-2578 GCA_965649595.1 uncultured Myxococcales bacterium
CAACCGGGCGTCGGCCGGGAAGACGCCGATCGCGAACTCGCGGCCCGAGTCGGCCGCGACCGGCCTGGCGAGCGGACCGGTGGTGGTCGAGGCCCCCGAGCCTCACGACGATCACACGCGCCCGGCCGAGTACAACGAGCCGATCTTGCCCGACGAGCTGGCCCCGATCCCCCTGGACGCGCCGGCCGAGTATCCGCTCGCGGTCACCTTCAACCCGGCCGACCCGACCAACTACACGCCCAACGGCATGATCTCCTACGACTACGTCGTGGTGCACACCATGCAGGGCTACTACTACGGGGCCCAGAGCTGGTTTCAGAACCCCGACGCCAACGTCTCCGCGCACTTTTGCATGCGCAGCGAGGACGGCGAGGTCACGCAGATGGTCAAGCTCGCCGACAAGGCCTGGCACGTCGGTAGCTCGAACCCCTACGCGATCGGCATCGAGCACGAGGGCTTCGTCGACGAGCCGGCCTGGTACACGTGGGCGACCTACAGCTCCTCGGCTTTGCTCGCGCGCTGGATCGCCGACGAGCTGGGCATCCCGCTCGATCGCAACCATATCGTCGGGCACGTCGAGCTGCCCAACCAGACGCACACGGACCCGGGCATCCACTGGAACTGGGACCTCTACATGGCCCTGATCCAAGACGTCGTCCCGCAGGGCTGGGTCGAGGGCTACGTGGTCGATCGTGGGGCCGCGTGCACGCTGACCACGACCAGCGACACGTGGATCAAGACCACCTTGCAGCAGTCGAGCGAGCTCGACGACACGCAAAAGTGCTTCGTCGCGGCGGGGACCGAGATTGAGTACCTGCACGCGAGCGGCGAGATGATGGGCCACTACCGGCTCAGCTACGACGCGCTCGGCGGTCCTTGCGAGGGGTTCATCGATCTCGACAGCGAGGGCTTCGTGTTCGCCGATCACGTGACCGCGACCTGCTCGAACGAGAGCAAGGCGGCCGTGGGCGCGATGGTCAGCATCGACGGCGGGACGCCCAAGGCGGTCAACCCAGACGGGTACTTCTCGTTCCCGGACGTCGGCCCGGGGCCGCACACGATCGACGTGATCGGCGGGGGCGAGTACGCGGACACGATCGTGCCGGTCGACGTGGACGTCTATCCTGGCGCGCGGCTGATCATCGGGGTCGATCCGCTCGGCGGCGGAGACGGGGACGGGGACACTGGCGAGACCGGGGGCAGCGACGAAGGCGAGTGCCCGATCGGCGCCGAGGGCTGCGCGTGCACGCCGGGTGGTGGGTGTGATCCGGGGCTGCTCTGCAGCGCGGGGTTCTGCGTGCCCGAGACCTCTGAAGGTGGTGAGGCTGGGGACGACACGGCCTCGGGGGGCGATAACGCGGACGAGGTCGGCGAGGGGTTGCAGGACGACGGGATCGACTACCTCGAGGCGGACAGCTGCTCGGTGAGCGACGAGGGGCGGGGACCGGGGGCGCTGCTCGGGTTGGCGCTGCTCGGGTTCGCGTTCGGTCAGCGCCGTCGGGCGCTGAACGGGGTGCTCGGCCGGCGGCGTCGCTGAGTGATCGCTCGCAAAAGCAGAGAGGGCGGCGAGTAGGCTCGCCGCCCTCACCCAATTTGGAGAGCCTCGGAGTATCGAGGGCTAGCCGACGGACGAGCGATTCGGCGTCCACAGCACCCGCGTGCGCGCCGGCTCGACGATCTTGGGCGCCGCCTTCTTGCGCTCGCTCGGGCTCGGCACGCTGATCGTCCGCCGCAGGTCGATTCGCATCACCTGCTCGGCCGCGGCGACGATCTTCTCCGGCGAGACCACGAGGTGATCCTCGAGCTCGATGTTCTGCGGGATGCCAGGCACGGGATCCTGACCGAGCACGCGCGTCGCGACCGGGACGTTGCCCATCGCTTCGATCGTCGCGCCTTGCAGCTCGCGGCCGAGGCTCGAGAACACGCGGTCCTCGTGCACGACCAGCAGGCGGCCGGTCTTGCGCACGCTCGCGAGCACGGTGTCCATGTCGGGCGGGACGATCGTGCGCAGGTCGATGACCTCGGCGTCGATGCCCTTGGCGGACAGCTCGGCGAGCGCCTCGGCGACGAAGAGCGTGCAGCGACCCCAAGTGACGATCGTGAGGTCCTTGCCCTCGCGGCGGACGGCCGCCTTGCCGAGCGGCACCCGGAAGTCCTTGGGCAGGTCGGGGATCAGGCCCTGCATGCCGATCGCCCGCTTGAGCTGCTTGATCTGCTCGGCGTCGGTCGGCTCGCCAGGGAACGCGTCGCCGAGCGACATGCGGTAGAGGCCCTTGGACTCGAACACCAGCACCGGGCCGCTGTACTCGGCGGCCGAGCGGAGCAGGCCGTAGAAGTCGCGCGAGGTCGTGGGCGCGACGATCGTCAGGCCGGGGATCGAGGCGTAGAAGCCCTCCATGCACATCGAGTGGTAGACGGCGCCGCCGTGGAGCGGCTCGACCGGCAGCCGCACGATCACGTTGGCGTGCAGGGTCCCGTTGCTGGTCCACAGCAGATTGCCGAGGTAGACCAGCCAGTGCAGCGTGTTGAGGCTGTAGTCGGAGAACTGGATCTCGGGCAGCGCGGTCGCGCCGTGGTG
>CBFGLP010001355.1:0-1621 GCA_965649595.1 uncultured Myxococcales bacterium
ATGGAGTACGCGCTCAAACGCGCCTCCTACCAGCCCATGCGCAGCTGGGACGATCGCAGCCAGCGGTTCTCGTTCACCTACGACGCGCTGCGCCGCCCCGTGGATCGCACCGTCTCGGTCAGCGGAGGCTCCGAGAAGCTCCTGGGCCGGATCGTGTATGGCGAGCTGCTCGCCAACCCTGCCGACACCAACGTAGATCATGCTGGGCTGGATCCCGTGCTCTTCGCAGAGGTCGGAGACAGGGACCTTGTCGACGAGGTGACGGCGGACGATCTCGGCCTTCTGCTGGGCGGTGTAGTGGCGGCGCTTGCTGGCGTCGGAGGGCATGGCGGTTCTCCAGATGATCGGTCGGGGTGGTGTCCGATTTCAACTGGGGCAGGACAAGGGCGGTGGCTCCGTGACGACCAGCTGCCGATCGACGGGGCGCCGGTGTGGATCTTCTGAGCAGCCAGCCCTACGCCTGACGTGGTTGTCCACCCGCGCCAGCAACCATCATGGAGGTTGGCGCGGCTGAATCCCGCCGCTGCGATGCTCGCGCCTGTGGCGCGGACCCACAGATCCGTGCGCTGAAAAGCCATGCGCCGGGGGCGATGCCTTCGCCGGTGCGACTCTCCAAAGGCTCGCACGGCGAGCAAAGGAGAAGTCATGTTCGCGAAGTTCATCATTCCGGTGCTCTCTGCTCTGTTCACCGACCCGACCGATCCGACCGTGCTCAACGACGCCTGCAACGTCGTGCATCGGTTGAGTGGCCACCCGACGCTGTGCGAACCTCATCCCTATGGGGCGCCGCTCTACGACGCCACCATCTGTTGCGCTGGAGGGGTTTGCTTTCCCTCGACGTCGGGTGCCTGTCAAAGTGGCGAAACGCCTTACCACTGCGAGCTCGGCGAGGTGGACTCGCGGGGGGTGGCGCACTGCTACTTCGAAGTACCGAGCTACTGCGACGTGAACACGTGCCCGCCCGGGAGCGGTGGTTGGGCGGATGGTGTCTGTTGCGGGAACGGCTGGTGCATCCACCACGACTTGGGCGATGATTGCGAAGGCGGCACGCTGTTCTGGTGCGACGAAGGGGTCACGAATGAAGATGGAACCGTGACCTGCCTGGATTGAGCCAGGACAGATATTCCTCATCGGAATTCTACTGCTCGTCGCTCCCACTCTTCCGCGCGCGAGAAATCCCCTCGCGCGCGGGCTATCGTAGCGAGATTCCCGTACACCGTCGCCGCAAATGGTCGCCCATCATCCGAGTCGATGACCGGCATCAAATATTGCAGAACATCTTCCGCCATCTCGTATTTCTTCGCAGCGAGGAAGAACTCGCTTGCTCGCATCATCGTGCGAATGGCTTGGACGCTCGATGCCCCATGAGTCTTTCGCACGGAGGCAATAGCGTCCATCGCGATGATTTGTGCGGCTTCGATCTCGCCACTACCAAGGTGGGCTTCTGCAAGAGCGAGGCGAAGTTCGTGCGAACGCGGCGAACTCGGCCCGAACTCGTCCATATGAACATCCAGCGCAGCACGTAGCCGCTCCACGGCTGCGCCGGGTCGCCCCGCCATTAGCAGCCCCTCACCGAGGGCCCCCGTGGCCACGCTCCACTCTTCTCGGCTCCCGCCGTACC
>CBFGLP010001356.1:0-8440 GCA_965649595.1 uncultured Myxococcales bacterium
CCAAGTTTCGCTTCCGCATGGCGCCGGGGCCCAACGGGACCGGGGCTTCGCGGCGGCGGATCGTCCAGGCGATCGAGGCCAGCCTGCGGCGGCTGCAGACCGATCGCATCGACCTCTACCAGATCCACATGCAGGACATCGGCACGCCCGAGGAGGAGACCCTGCGAGCGCTCGACGATCTCGTCCGCGCAGGCAAGGTGCTCTACATCGGGGCGAGCAACTACGCCGCCTACCGCCTGACCGAGAGCATCTTCCTGAGCGAGAAGCTCGGGCTCGAGCGCTTCATCGCCCTGCAGGCGCAGTACAGCCTGGTCGTCCGCGAGATCGAGCGCGAGCACGTGCCGGCCTGTCGAAAGTACGGGCTCGGGATCATCCCCTGGTCGCCGCTGGCCGGCGGGTTCTTGTCCGGCAAGTACCGCAAGGACCAGCCACCGCCCGCGGGCAGCCGGCTCGAGAAATGGACGCAGCGGTTCGCCAGCTTCGACAAGCCGCGCAACTGGGCGATCCTCGAGGTGCTCGACGTCGTGGCCAAGGAGCGCGAGTCGACGCCCTCCGCGGTCGCGCTCGCGTGGCTGTTGAACAAGCCGGGCGTGACCTCGGTGATCTTCGGGGCCCGGACGCTCGCGCAGCTCGACGACAACCTCGCGGCGGCGTCGCTGCAGCTGAGCGAGGCGGACATGCAGCGGCTCGACCAGGCGAGCGCGTTCGAGCTGGGCTACCCCTACGAGTTCATTCGCAACATTCAGGGGTCTTGGTGAGGAGTCAGCGATTCAACGACTCGAGCTCGCGCGGGTGCGAGGGCACCTCTCGCACCAGCCAGGTCGCCGCCGAAGCCTGAATCAACCCGAACAAGAACGGCCCGGCCAGCGGGATCGCCAGGATCAGCGAGAGCGGTAGCCCGAACCCAAGCAAGCTGCGCTCGTGTTGCTTCACGAACGCCTTTTGCTCGGTCCACCCCATGCCGAGGCGATCGAACCAAGGGTCGATCATTTCCCACGCGACCGTGCGGGCGGTCAGCCAGGTCTGCCCGACCGCACCAATCACGCTACCGATCACCGGGATCAGCCCGATCACGAGGAACAATAGGCTCCCGGCCAAGAAGCGAATCAAGCGAATCGTCGCGGTCCCGGCCGCGCTCGCGATCGACAGCCCGCGGCCGGCCGCGACCCGCTCGGCTCGCGCGGGATCCTGCGAGCGCAGTGCGGCCATGAAGATGCCCTCGTTGAAGAAGGGGAACGCGATGTTGATCGTGAAGATCGCCAGCAAGGGCCCGATCAGCAGCACGAGCGCCGCACCGAGGATCCGCGCGATCCAGTAGACGATCTCCAACCATATCGCGTCGGCTTGGCTGGGATCGGCGGCCGTGAACAGCCCCCACAGGGCCAGCACGTCGATCACCAAGGTCAGCGCGAAGATACCCAGCACGACCCGCAGATAAGCCTTGCGCACCCCAGCGTCGCCGATCGCCAGCCTGAGCCCGTCGAGGGCCGCCCGGACACCGCGGGCGAAGGGGCTGGCGGATAGGGGAGGGGGCGAGGAGGCGCCGAGAGCCGTCACGAAGCGGATCTTGAGGCTGCTCGCGTGAAAAGCAAATGGAGGAGGAGGGATTCGAACCCTCGGTACCCTTACGAGCACAACGGATTTCAAGTCCGCCGCCTTAAACCGCTCGGCCACTCCTCCGCGAGCGGGCGGGCAGCATGCCAGACGGCTCCTGTGCAGGCAAGCCGTCGAGCGGTGCTCGATCGAGGGCTGCCGTCACAGATCACGCATGAGTCGCTGCACTTCCTTGCGGCCCGGCGCGCTCGGAGCCGCGAGCTTCAAGTACTCCTCGAACGCCTTCTTGGCGTCCGCCTTGCGGCCGAGCTCGTAGTAGCTGTCGCCGAGCCGACGCCACGCGTCCTCCAGCTGGCGCGGCTGCGCGTGGTCCTTGGCGTTGTCGATCCCCGCCTGGAGGGTCGAGGCCGCGGCCGCGTGCTTGTTGCGATCGTTGTGAATGCGGCCTTCCTCGTAGTAGGCCTCGAAGAGCGTGGGATCGAGCTCGCGGGCGCGCTGGAGCTCGCCGACGGCTTGGTCGCGCTTGCCGAGATCGCGGTGGGCGATGCCGATCGCCAGGTAGGCGTATGGGTAGGCGTCGGTCTTCTGCACGACCGGCTCGAGCAGCGCGAGCGCTTGCTTGGCGGCGCCTTCGTAGGCGTAGAGCCGTCCGAGCAGGGCCGAGGCCTCGAGGTTGCCGGGCTCGAGCTCGAGCGCGCGCTTGTAGTGGGGGCGGGCCTCGGCGGAGCGGGCGTTGTACTCGAGCGCTTGCCCGAGCCAGATCTCGACCTCGGGGTCGCCCTCGCGGGTCTGCGCGCTCTCGATCTCGTCGAGCGCGAGCGCGTACTCGCCTTGCGCGAGCAAGGCTCGCCCGAGCAGCAGGTGGGCGCGGACCTGGTTGGGATCGCGGTCGAGCACTCGCTGGGCGAGCACCTGGGCCTGGTCGGCCTTGTTCTGGGCGAGGCGCAAGGCTGCGCCAGTCAGCAGCATCTCGGCCGAGGCCTCGGGCGCGTCGAGCTGGGTGCCGATCAGCTGCTCGAGCTCGTCGAGCTTGCCCTTGCGCAGGAGCATGCGCCCGAGCGGCTCGGTCAGGCCCGGGAACCCGCCGGTCCGCGCGTGCAGCTGCTCGAGCGTCTGCTCGTGCGCCTCGATCTGACCGAGCGCGGCCAGCAGCTCGGCCCGCAACAGCCGAGCTTGGTTGTCGCCCTCGAACAGCGCGAGCGCCTCGTCGGCGGCCGCGAGCGCATCCTCGCTGCGCCCGAGCGAGCGCAGCAGCTCGGCTTGCAGGCGCTCGATCGTCGCTCGCTCGCGCCGGACCGCGAGGCTGCTCGCCTGCGGATGCGCGGCGAGGGCCTTGCGTTGCTCGTCGAGCAGGGCCAGCGCCTGATCTGTCTGGGTCGATTTGGTCAGCAGCCGAACCTCGGCGAGCGTGGCCGAGGTGTGCAGCGGATCAAGCTCGCGCGCCTTGGCCCACGCTTGCCGGGCCTCGGCCACCTTCAGCTGTAGCGCGTGGGCGTTGCCGATCTGCTCGTGCATGTCTGCGGCCATGCCCTGTGCGGCCTCGAGCGGCTGCACCCGGGCGATCGCGTCGTCTTGCCGACCCGCGGCGATGTCGACCCGCGCGGCCATCAACAGGACCTCGGGATCGTCGGCGTGTTGCTTGAGCAGACCCTCGATCTCGGCTCGCGCGGCGCCGAGCTCCTGACTCGCGAGGCGCAGATCGACGCGATCGAGCAGCGGCGCGATGGCTTGCTCGTCGCTCGCGGCGGCCTGCTCGAGCAAGCGCGCCGCCTCACCGAGGTTGCCTTGCTCGCGGGCGATCCGAGCCCGCGTGCGCAGCAGCTCGGCCTTGTGCGCGCCGCTGATCGGTGCCGCGGGCAGCTCGGCGCCGAGCTTGGCGGCCTCGGCGAGCAGGCCCTGATCAACCAGCGCGTGCAGCAGCACGACCTGAGCCCGCAGATGGTTGGGTTGATCCTCGACGTGCTCGCGCAGGGCCGCGAGGCCTTGTTCGGGATCGCGGCTCAGCTGGATCTCGAGCCCCGTCAGCACCGCCGCCTGGTCGCTCGCGCGAGCGCTCCGGGCTTGCTCGACCGCGCTCGCGGCCAGCTCGAGATCGGGCGCCGGGTTGGCGAGCGCGGCCCACGACGCGTAGAGCCGAGCGCGAGGATCATCGCCGAACGCAGCCGCGAGCTGGGGAGCGGTTGAGCCCTGCGTGAGCCCCTGCGCGAGCGCGGCCAGACCCAACACCCGGCGCACGTGCGGCTCTTGGTTGGCCGCGTAGGGGGTCAGCCACTCGAGCGCACGTGCGAGACGCTCGGGATCGGGGCCGTAGCGAAGGTGCAGCAGCAGCGCCGCCTCGGCCTTGCCGACAGGATCCTGGGCGAGCGTCTCGACCACCTGCACAAAGGCGGCGGGCGTGTCCTCGTCGAGCTTGGCGAGCACGGCCTCGGGGCGCTCGGCGATCTCTCCCGCGGGCGTGTCCGGTGGCTCGACCGGAGCCCCGGTTCCACCACCCGCACCACGGGCGACCGGCGGCGGAAGCTCGGGCTCGAACCATCCTTGCCCGAGCCCATAGACCCCGACGGCACCGGCGAGCGCGAACAGGCCGAGCACGCCGTACACGATCACGCGGGTGCGATTGCCAGGCTTGGGCTCGCGCTCGGGCTTGCCAGGCTTGGTCACTCGCCCCGGCGCCGAGCCGGGCTTGGCTGCCGGCTTCGACTCGATCGCTGGTTGGGTTGCACCCGAAGAGGTCGGCTTGCTCGAGGCAGGCGCCCGCTCGGGCTTGCGCGCGTGTGCGGTGGTCGCCTCGCCTTCACCATCGAGATCGAGCTCGAGATCGTCGATCGGTGCGGGCAGGATGTCCGCAGGCGTGGGCAGGTTGTCGGCCGCGATCGGCAGATCGTCGGCCGGCAAGGGGAGCTCGTCATCGATGTCCGGGATGTCCGGGATCGCGATGCCCGGGAAGTCGTCGACGCGAGCGCCGGTTGGCTTCGGGCGGATGACGGAGCCCTTCGGCCCAGGGGCGAGCTCGTCGTCGAGCGTGAGCGGGAGCTCGTCGATCGGTATCGGCAGGTTGTCGGCCGGCGTCGGGAGATCGTCGAGCTCGAGGTGGTCGGCGGAGAAGTGATCGTGGGAGGGCGAGCGTGGCGTCGAGCTGCCGCGGCCCCAGCTCGAGTCGGCGTCGAGTCGCTCGAGCGTCATGCCCTCGACTGGGGAGGCGATGTCGAGGCTGTCGTCCACGAACATCGGGCTGCCGGCTGGCGCCGGCAAGTCGAGATCGTCGTCGACCGGGCGACCGAGTGGAGTCGGGAGATCGAGGCCGTCGGTCGCGTCGGTCACCGGGGTTGGCAGCTCGAGCTCGGTCCCATACCCGCCGCTCGAGCGTGGGCCTGGGCTGGCGAGATCGAACTCGTCGAACTCGCCAGCGTCGCGGGTGGCCCTGGGGAGATCGACGACCTCGGCCCTGCCATCGGCCCCCGGAAGATCGAGCTCGCCGAGCTCGAGCGCCTCACCGCCAGCTTCGAACTCGAACTCGCGCATGCCACTGCGCGCGGACGAGAGCTCGTCTTGGTCGAGGCGGGCGACTTCGCCAGAGGTGATCGAGCCCAGCTCGGACATCTGGTCGGGGTCGCCGGTGAAGAAGGGATCCTCGTCGAAGGTGCCGGAGTCGCCCGACGCGACCAGCGGAGCGGCGGCCGGAGGGCGCGGGGGTTTGCTCGCGGGCACCGGAGGCTTTGCTGGTGCTGCCGTGGGCGGCTTGGGAGGGGCAGCGGGAGGCTTGGGCGGGGCGCCGATCGTTGGCGGCTTGGCGACGTTCGGGACCGGCGGAGGCTTCGTTGTCGTGGGCGGCGGCGAAGGTGGCTTGGCGCCTCCGATCGGAGGCGGCTTCACGGCACCCCCGGGCTTGGGCGCAGCTCCGCTGGCAAGGGCGGGAGGCCTTACGGGCGGAGCGGCGGGGGGCCTCGCGGGCGGGGCAGCGGGAGGCTTCGCGGGCGAGGCAGCGGGAGGCTTCGCCGACGAGGCCGCGGGAGCCTTCGCGGGTGGGGCGGCGGGCTTCGTGCCGCCTGGGCTCGCGCTTCGAATCGGCGGCTTCTCGATCGGTGGCAGCGGGCGATCGAAGGTCTCGGTCGCTCCTTCGTCGTCGAGCTGATCGAACGAGATGCCCGGCATGCCGAAGAGCGTCTTCGACGGAGCACCGCGGCCCGAGGGCGGCGGCGGCGGGAGGGGCATGGTCAGATCGTCGTCATCGACCAGCGCGCCGATCGAGTCGGCTTCGGCCTTGGCCGGCGTCCCGCAGCGAGGGCAGAAGTCGGGCAGACGAGCCGCATCGATCCGGAAGCCGCACTTGGAGCAGGTGAACATGGACATTGGCGCAGGGATGGTCGAAGGCGGGCGGAGCGGACCCCAGCATAACACCGATGGTCAAACTCGCTGGATTTGCCACGGGTCCCGACCCCTTCGACGCGAGCGCGGTGGCCGGGTACCTTCCCGGCCGGTGATCCTGCGCGACCCCGTCCACGGCCTGATCTCGTTTCCGCCGCGCGATCCGACCGACCCCAGCGATCCGCATCGCCTGCTGGTCCGCCTGCTCGACACGCGGGAGGTTCAGCGGCTAAGGCGGATCCGGGCGATGGGCCTCGCTTCACTAGCGTTTCCGGGCAGCGAGCACTCGCGCTTCGCCCATGGGATCGGCTCGGCCCACGTGATGCAGCGCTATCTCGCGCACGTCAGCTCGCTCGCCGATCAGCTCCCCGCGCATGATCGGATCGACAGCTTCTGGGAGCCCGTTGCGCTCGCGGCTGCGCTGCTGCACGACCTCGGCCACGGCCCGCTCTCGCACACTTTCGAGGCGCTGCGGCCCGATTCGCCGCGCCACGAGCACTGGACCGCGCGGATCGTGCTCGACAGCGACACCGAGGTGCACCGCGTGCTCGCGGCCTTCGACCCGGCGGCCCCGCGCGCGGTCGAGCGGCTGATCCACGGCGAGTGTCCGATCCGCCACCTCGCTCGCGCCGTCTCGGGCACCTTCGATGTCGATCGCTGCGACTACTTGATGCGGGACAGCCATATGACCGGCGTCCGCTATGGTCTGCTCGATCTCGACTGGCTGCTCACGTCGCTGCGCCTCTACCTGCCGACGGGCGCGAGCGCGGCCACGCTCGCGGTCGACGGCGCCAAGGGCTTGACCGCCGTCGAGGGCTTCTTCTTGGCCCGCCTCTACATGTACCGACAGGTCTACCTGCACAAAGCCGTACGCGCGGCCGAGGTGATGGTCCGCGCGCTGTTCCGCCGCTTGGTCGAGCTGCACGAGCACGGCGGCGTGGTCCCGGGCACACCCGAGGCGCTGGCGATCCTGCTGCGCGGCGACGAGCTGCCGATCGCCATGTACCTCGATCTCGACGATTCGGCGTTCGACACCGCGCTGTGGCACTACGCGCGGGGGCGCGACGCCGTGCTCGCGAGCCTCGCAACCGGCCTGCGCGAGCGGAGGTTGTGCAAGAGCATCAAGCTGCGCGACGGGGTGAGCGAGGCGGAGGTCCGCGAGCGCATCGACCCGCTGCTGCGCGCGGGTGGCTGGGATCCCGCGTACTTCGCCGCGGTCGACTTCGTGTCCGTCGCGGGCTTCGTCGACGATGATGGTCTGGTCGTGCTCTCGGGGCCGCGAGTGCAGAGCCTGATCGAAGCCTCGCCGCTCTTGCGTGCGCTCTCGCGCGAGCGCTTCGACTCGCTGCGGGTGATGTTCCCGGCGGCCTTGCGCGAGACGGTCAGCGACGTGCTGGGGGAGCTCCGCTGATGGGTGGCCAACGACGGCTCGAGGCCGAGCGCTGCGCGGGTTGTGGGCTGCACGTCGAGCTCTGCGCGTGCGCACAGCGTCCCTCGCTCGATTCGCAGCTGCGCGTGATCGTGGTCCAGAACAACCGCGAGCGGCACAAGCCCACCAACACTGGACGGATGATCGTGCAGGTGCTGCGCAACGCCGAGCTGCTGCGCTGGGGCGTGCTCGCCAAGCCCAGCGACGAGCGGCCCGAGGGGGCGCGGGGGACCTGGAGGGGCGACGACTCCGACGTCCCCCAGTCGCCGGATTCACAGCTTCGCACGCTTCCTTTCGATGAATCGCCATTGTTGCGATCCGAGCGCGACTATTTCTTGATCTTTCCCCGCATTCGCAACCCCGAGAGCGAGCAGCCCGAGCCGGCGCCGGAATTGAGCGCGGAGATCCTCGCGGCGCATCGAGCAGCCCGACCCGAGGCCTGCGCGACGATCGTGCTGCTCGACGGGACCTGGGCCCAGTGCTCGCGGATGAGCCGGCGAATCGACGCGATCGCGGCGATGGACGCCTATGGCCTGCCAGAGGGGCCGGGCGGGCACTGGGGCGTGCGCACGGCCTCGGAGCCTGGTCGAATCTCGACTTTCGAGGCGGCGATCCGCGTATTCGAGATCGCCGGGGAAGTGCGGGTTGCCGCGGCGATGCAAGAGTATTTCGATCTGATCGCGGCGCGGATGCAATACATGAAAGGCAAGCTGCCGCGACCCGAGGTGCCTCGGGAATGGATCGAGGAGCGGACGCGGCGCTTTGGGCCGGGCTGACCAGGCACGGGCGGGGGCGGAGGCAAGCCGTCCCCGCCTTACTGGGGTTCCGATGTTTCAGGCATCGAAGAGCTGGTCGGCCTTCTCGACCTCGAGCGCTCGTGCGAGCCAGCGTTGCAGGAGGTCGTGGTCGCGGCATGCGAGGATCGTGGCCTCGTAGGTCGGGTCGAGCGTGAAGCCGCGATGCCGCAAGATCTCGACGATCGCTTGGGCGCGGCCTTCTTCACGGCCTTCTTCACGGCCTTCTTCACGGCCTTCTTCACGGCCTTCTTCACGGCCTTCCTCGCGGCCTTCCTTACGCCCCTCTTCGCGCCCC
>CBFGLP010001357.1:0-6275 GCA_965649595.1 uncultured Myxococcales bacterium
CGCAGGTAGTAGAGCTTCGAGCGGCGGACCTTGCCGCGGCTGACCAGCTCGATCTTGGTCACGCGGGGCGAAGCCAACGACCAGACCCGCTCGACGCCGACGTTGTCGGTGACCTTGCGAACGGTGAACGAGCCGCGCAGGCCCTTGTTGTGGCGGTGGATGCAGACACCCTCGAACACCTGCACGCGCTCCTTGCCGCCCTCGGAGATCAGGGCATGCACGGCGATGCGATCGCCGGGGCGGAACTCGGGGATGTCCTTGCGAGCGATCGCCTGCTCGAGGTCATGGATGGACGGACGGCTGTAGCTCATGACGAACTCTCTCGCTGTGGATCTCGGAGGGCGAAGATGGCTCGCAGCCGCTCGAGGGCCACATGGACCTGGGCCACGGACGGTCGCCGGGCCGACAGGGGCTGCGAAATGTCGATCAAACGACCCCGGATGGCAAGTCGGCCGTGTGCGTCGGGGCTCACGGAAGGTGTGGGCTCCTGCGGGTCACCTAGCGCCAGCCACGCGTCCACGCTGCTGGCGGGCAGATCCCCGGCGCCGCCCAACCACAGCACCAAGGGCCCAGGCAGGCGCCTTTGCGCGTAGGCCAGCACGTCGAGCACCAGCTCGGGCGGACGCTCGGGCGGCAACGCCGACGCGTCGGGTGCCGAGAGCCCGAGCACCCAGGGGTTCTCGCCGTGCTGCTTTCGGACCTGCTTGAGGACCTGCTTGAGATCCCTCATCGAGCGCCACGGCCCAGGACCCTTCGACTGCACCGCGGCGCGATCGCCCAGCACCACGAGGGTGCACTGCGGCTCCACGAAGCCGAGCGCCGCGGCGAGCTCGGCGACCCGCTGGCGCTCCTCGGGGGGCACGCTCGGCGGGGCAACGAGCACGAGCGGGTGCTCCGCGTCGAGCCACCATGGGTTGCGGAGCTCGGGTCGCAGCACCCATGTCCGCAGGCAGGCGGCGCGACGCCGCCATAGCTCGACCTCGGCGTGGTTGCCCCGCAGCAGCACCTCGGGGACGTCGAGCCCACGGAACCCGGCCGGCCGGGTGTAGTGGGGGTGCTCGAGCACGAGGCCCGGATCCCAGCCGCTGGCTGGGCTCTCGTGGGCGAAGCTCTCGTGAGCGATCGAGTCCGGGTTGCCGAGCACTCCTTCGCGTAGCCGACTGACCGCCTCGATCACGGCCGCGGCCGCGACCTCGCCTCCGTTGAGTACGAAGTCGCCGATCGAGAGGCACTCGTCGACCCAGCCCTCGCGCACACGATCGTCAATGCCCTCGTAGCGACCGCAGAGCAGAGCGATACGCGGCAAGCTCGCTAGCCGTTCGGCGCAGCGCTGGTCGAAGGGCTCACCCGACGGCGTGAGCAGGATCTTGTGCATGGGCCCGCGTGCCGCGGTCACGGCCTCGAGGGCTTCGACGACCGGCTCGGGCTTGATGACCATGCCCGCGCCACCACCGAAGGGCGAGTCGTCGACGGTGTGGTGGCGATCGGTCGTGAACTCGCGGAAGTTGGTCAGGTGGATCTGCACGCGTCCGGACGCGACGGCTTTTCCGAGCAGGCCGGCGCTCACGAACGCGGTGATCGCCTCGGGGAAGAGCGTGAAGACCTCGAACTCCAGCTTGTCTTCGCTCATGTCCGCGCTCGTGTCCGCGCTCGTGCGAGCCGCTCAGCCCTCCGCTGGCGAGGACGGTCCGAGTCGCCGCTCCGCTGGCGAGGGCGCCCGATCCGGCAGCATCTCGTCATCGACGTCGACGATCACCCGCTCGGGCTCGATCTCGACGATGAAGGGGGGCATGGCAGGGAGCAGCCACGTCTGCGCGCCGAGCCGGACCTCGAAGAGATCCTGGACGCCGTTGCTGGTCACACCAATGATCGTCCCGAGCTGCTCGAGCTCGCCTTCGCCGGGGCCCGGGCGGACCACGTCGAGGTCGATCAGGTCGCTCAGGTAGTACTCATCCTCGCCGAGCTCGGGGAGCTCGCTGCGGTCGACCCAGACCTCGCGGCCGCGCAGCGCCTCGGCGGCGTCGCGTTGCTCGACTTCTTTGAGCCACACGCGGGCGAACTCGCTGCCAGGCTTGGGCGCGACCTCGGCCACGGTGACGGTGCGGAGCGACTCGCTCGAGCTCGGCTCGCGCAGGTGAAGGATCAGCCCTGGACGCAGCGTCTCGGAGTCGGGGTTGAACAGCTTGATCCGCACGGCTCCTCGGATGCCGTGGGCTCCAGCAACATAGCCGAGCTGGAGCTGCTCGGCAGCCTCGGACTCTGGCTTGGGCTCCGACTTGGGCTCGACCACTACTCGAGGATCTCCAGATCGGCCCGCTTGCGCAGCTTCGACGAGGCAGCGTTGAGGATCGCCCGCATCGCCTTGACCGTGCGTCCTTGCTTGCCAATCACCTTACCCAGGTCGTCCTTGGCCACGCGGAGCTCGAGCACGATCGTCTGCTCGCCAGCGACCTCGGACACCTCGACCTCCTCGGGGTGATCGACGAGTGCCTTGGCGATGAACTCGATGAGGTCCTTGAGCGAGACGTTGCTGGACATGAGGTCTCCGGAGCGTGAGCGGACGGGAGCGAGCGAAGTGGAGTACCTGCGACGCGTCGGGCTTCGTCAGCCGCCCACGGCTGAAGGGCTTGGCCCCGACAGCATCGAGCCGTCTTCGGGAGCATCCCACAGGCACGACGAGCCGGCAAAAGCGACGACCGCCCCTCATCACCTGGCGGGCTGGTCGAGCTCCTTCGTGTGACCCGTCCCTCGGGCCCTGCCCGACGCGAGGCGAAACAACCAGCCCGGGCTCGTGTGAACCCGGGCTACTGGATGCCTCGCTGCCCTGGAGGGCTGGCTGGGCAGGTCGCGGGCTGGGCAGGTCGCGACGGGGGCCGTCCGGGCTGGCACTTCGGCCCGGACGGGCCGAAGAAGCCTGCGCGCCAGATCGATCGCTAGGGGCCTGACGCAGCGCCGAGCGAGCGATTAGGCCGTCTGACGGGCGTGCTTGCGCAGGAGTCGACGGACCGCGTCCGACGGCTCGGCTCCAACGCCGAGCCAGTACTGGACACGGCCGAGGTCGATGCGGAGGGTGCCTTCCTCCGTCATGGGATCGTAGCTGCCGAGCTTCTCGAGGAAGCGCCCGTCACGAGGGGCGCGAGCGTCGGCTGCGATGATTCGATAGAAGGGGCGCTTCTTGGCGCCGCCGCGGGCGAGCCTGATCTTGACGGCCATGGTGCTCTCGGAAAGACTTTGTTCTCAGCCCCTTGGCCCGAACGGGCCGACGAAACTCTGGGGGCTGACGAAGCCCGTTCGGCTGGGCAAGATGCGGCCGAAGGGTGGGGGAGGCTAGCGTTCGGGTCGACCTGCGTCAACCTGGACAACCAGCCGACGAAGCTCCCCATCATGAGCGATCGCATGCACTCGAATGGTTGGAGTCGCGGCCTCGTCCCCATGGGTCTCTTGCTGCTGGCCGCCTGCGCAGGGCTAGGGACGGGTGCGTGCAACAAGAAGGGTCCCGACCAGGTCGACCCTCGTGAGCAGACGGAGGGAGGCGATCCGGGGCGTCCCGAGCGCTTCGAGATCGACATCTACGCCTTCGGTCGCCAGCTCGGGACGATCGCGCCGTGCGGATGCACCACCGATCCTCTGGGCGGCTTGCAGTACGCGTTCGGATACATCGACGCGAGCAGCACCGCGGGCGCGCGGCTCTTGCTCGAGCCGGGCTCGTTCCTCTATCCGGATCCACTGGGACCCGAGGCGCCCGTCGACGACGCCGCGTGGGCGCAGGCCGAGCAGCGCGCGGCGCTGCTGCACGGGCGCTTCAGCAAGCTCGATGGCTTGGTCTCGGGCTTCGGTCCGACCGACGTCGCCTTCGCCAACGGCCGCGCCGCCCTCGAGCGCTACCCGATGCCGCGAGTGCTCGCCAACGTCTCCGAGCGGCCGGCTGGTGTCGAGGCGATCCGCACGATCGCGCTGGCCGAGGGCATCGAGGCCAAGGTGACCGCGGTCGTCGATCCCGAGCTCGCCAAGGCGAGCACCTGGGCCAAGGACTTCCCGGTCCCGACCGATCCGATCGCGGCCCTCGAGGCGCTGCAGCCCGAGCTGCCCGACGCCGCGCTGACGGTAGTGATGATCCACGGTCCGCGCGAGCTCGCCGAGACGGTCGCCCGCGAGATCGACGTCGACGTCGTGGTGATGGCCGGCGTGCTCGACAACCCCGAGCGCTCGCGCCTCGGTAGCCCAGCCGTGCAGATCGGCGACACCTGGCTGCTCGAGCCCGGCGATCGGGCGCAGACGATCGCTCACCTGACCTTGTCGATCGAGCGGGGCAGCGTGGAGAAGGGCGAGCTCGCGAGCGCCTGGATGCTGGCGCCCTCGCGCACGCAGCAGGAAGCAGAGCTGGCTCGTCTGGACGAGCGGATCAAGAAGTTCGCGGGCGATCCCTCGGCCGATCCAGCGTTCATGGCCCGGCTCGAGAGCCAGCGCGACGAGCTGAAGGCCGCGCTCGAGACCAACGCTCTGCCCGACGCACCCGTGGTGGTGATCCCCGAGCAGGCAAAGGTCAACTGCCGACGGTCGACCGATCCAAGCACCCAAGAGGCGCTCGACGAGTACGACGCCTGGGTCGCCAAGCAGAACCTCGAGCGCTTCACCGGCGTGCACGCGCCGGCGCCCGCGGCTGGCCAGCCGACCTACGTCGGCGGGGAAGCCTGCGCCGACTGCCACGCCGAAGCTGCCGAGTTCTGGGAGACCACGGTCCACCAGCGGGCCTACGAGACGCTGGTCACTGCCAACAAGCAGTACGATCTGTCTTGCGTCAGCTGCCATGTGACCGGGTTCCGCAAGCCGGGCGGCAGCGAGGTGGTCGAGAACGAGCTCCTGCGGGCCGTGCAGTGCGAGCAGTGTCACGGGCCCGGCAGCGCGCACGTCGAGGATCCGGTCGCCGACAACATCGCGCGCGAGGCCCCGATCTCGCTCTGTACCGAGTGCCACACGCCCGAGCACTCCGACACCTTCGAGTACGACGCGTACCTGCGCGACGTGCTGGGCGAGGGTCACGGAGCCGAGAAGCGAGCGTCGCTCGGCCAGGGCCCGACCGGCCGCGAGCTACGAGCTGCCGGGCTCGCCAAGGCGGGCGGCGCCTGCAAGAAGCCGATGTGAGCCCGGCCCGCCGATCGATGTGAGCCCGGCGTGCTTGGCAGCCCGAGGGGCCCGGGCTAGACGTGCCGCCATGGCCACTCGCCTCCCGCTGATCGGGCAGCGCCCTTCGCCCTCGACCGTGCTCCCCTCCTCGGGTCCCGGCAAGAAGGTCTACTTCGTCAGCCTCGGCTGCCCGAAGAACCAAGTCGACACCGAGGTGATGCTCGGCTTGGTCCGCGCGGGCGGGCACGAGCTCGTCGACGCGCCCGAGCTGGCCGACATGCTGGTGGTCAACACCTGCGGGTTCATCGAGGCGGCCAAGGAAGAGTCGATCGAGACGATCCTCGAGCTGGCGCGGGTCAAGGCCGACGCGGGCGAGCAGGGTCGCGAGGCCAAGCTGGTCGTGGCCGGCTGCCTGAGCCAGCGCTACCCGACCGAGCTGGCCGCCGAGATGCCCGAGGTCGATCACTTCCTCGGCAGCGCCGACATGCTCGGGCTCGGGCAGGTGCTTTCGGGCACGGCCGAGCGCATGGGCGTGTCCGAGCTGGGCCGCCGCTCGTGGCTGATCGATCACGCGGCGCCGCGGCAGACCTACGGGGTCGGGCACAGCAACTACGTGAAGATCGCCGAGGGCTGCGATCGCCCGTGTGGCTTCTGCATCATCCCCAAGCTGCGCGGGCCGCAGCGCTCGCGCCCGGTGTTCGACGTGGTCGAGGAGGTGCACGGCCTGGTCGAGCAGGGCACGCGCGAGATCTGTCTGGTCGCGCAGGACCTGACCACCTACGGGACCGACCTCGGCGAGCGCAACTTGGCGCCGGCGAACCTCGAGCAGCTGCTCGACGCGCTGGGCGAGATCGCGGGCTTGAAGTGGATCCGGCTGCACTACGCGTACCCGAGCGCGGTGACCGATGGGCTGATCGAGCGGATCGCTCAGCACCCCAAGGTCGCGACCTACCTCGATGTCCCGATCCAGCACGTCGACTCGGACGTGCTCAAGAAGATGCGCCGCGGCTACACCGAGCGGACCGTCCGCGAGCTGGTCGAGCGGTTGCGGGCGCAGGAGCGCCACATCTGGCTGCGCACGACCATGCTGGTCGGGCACCCGGGCGAGACCGAGGAGGCCTACCAGCGGCTCTACGACTTCGTGGCCGAAG
>CBFGLP010001358.1:0-7928 GCA_965649595.1 uncultured Myxococcales bacterium
AACGAGCGCGACCAAGCACGAGCGATCGGGGACGAGCTGTACCGGCGCGCGTTCGCGTGGATCCGCGAGCACCCCGGCGACTGGCTGGCGCTCGAGCTGCGCAAGCTGTGGCTGACGATCGGCGACCAGCAGCTCACGCAAGACTACGACTGGCTCGGTGAGCGCGAGCTGATCCCCTGGGCGCATCGGATCGGCGTGCCCTTCTCGCTGCTGCTCGCGCTCGCGCTGCTCGGAAGCGCCGCGCTGCTCGGTGGGCGCTGGCGGCCAACTTCAGGGGGGCTGACCGAGACCTCCGCGTCCCGCCGCGCGCTCGCGTGGTTCATCGCAGGCCAGCTCGCGGCCGTGCTGCTCGCCAACCTGCTGTATTTCACTTCGGCCCAGCATCGCCTCCCCCTGGTGCTGCCGCTCGCCCTGCTCGCCGGACCGGGGCTGCTGGTCGGAGTCGCCGAGCTCGAGGCTCGCTTTCGACCTTCGACGTCACGCCAGCGCGCAGATCGAGTGTCGCCGCTCGTCGCGGCCTCGGCCGTGGCCCTGCTCGTTCAAGGATGGGTGCCGCGGATCAACCGCGATCAGCCACATCCGGTCCACTACTACAACCTCGCGATGGCCCAAGACGAGATCGGCGAGCCGCTGCAAGCTCTGCGTAGCCTCGATCGAGCGATCGCGCTGCGGCCCGATCACCCGCTGTTTCGGCTCCGCCGCGCGCACCTGCGGTTCCGCGGCGGCGACCTCGACGGAGCCCAGGAGGATCTCGACATGGTGCTCGCGGTCGCTCGGGAGCCCGATCGCGAGCCACCAGTACCGGCGTGGGTCATCGAAGAAGCGCGACTCGAGCAGGCGCGCATCGATTACGAGCGACGGCTCGTCGATTCGCGCCACCCATAGCTACCTTTTCCGGGTCTACCAGCGACGCTTTTGCGGTCGACGAGCACCTCTAGCTCGCTCTCGGCGCCAATGTGTGAGCGAACGTCGTACCAACGTCTCGGCGCAGTGCCATGGGGTCACACATCCCCCGCGCGGCGACGTCAGGCCGGGTTACCCTGGCCGCGGCATGGAGCGCTCCACCCTCACCCGTCGTGGCCTGTTCCGAAGCCTCGGAACTGCGGCTCTCGTCGCTGGTTGTGCCAAGCCCAACAACGACGCGACGACCGGGCCGCAGGATCCGAACAAGGCCGCACGCGATCCAGATGCGGTCGGCTTCGAGCCAGCAGCGCTGGAGTTCGTGCTCGATGGTCACCCGGTCCGCGTCGAGACCGAGGCGCGCACGACCTTGCTCGAGCTGCTGCGCCTCGACCTCGGTCAGACCGGGACCAAGCTCGTATGTGATCGGGGGGCCTGCGGCGCGTGCATGGTGCTGGTCGACGGGGTCGCCCGCAACTCGTGCATGCTGCTCGCTCACGACGTCGCCGGGTGCGAGGTCCAGACCGTCGCGGGGCTGTCGGAGCAAGGCCAGCTCTCGGCGCTCCAGGCTGCGTTCGTCGAGCACGACGCGATGCAGTGCGGATTTTGTACCTCGGGCATGCTGATCAGCTCCGCGGCGCTGCTGCGGCGCAAGCCCGGCAAGCTCGAGCCCGCCGACGTTCAAGACGCGATCGCGGGCAACCTCTGCCGCTGCGGCACCTATCACCACGTGGTCGCAGCGGTGCTCAGCGTCGCCAACGGCCAAGCCACGCTGATCTCGCGCAGCGAGGTGCTCCCGATCCAAACCCGCGAAGGAGGAGCCTGAGCGATGGGCCGCAAATTCAAGCTCCAGCTCGGTTACGCCGACAAGGTCCAGACCAAGGTCGTCGACGTGCCGCTCGACGAGCCGCGTCCTTGGGATGCGAGCGACAAGCTCGCGGTCGTCGGCAAGCCGGTCCCGCGCGTCGACGGCCCGCTCAAGGCCAACGGCCAGGCCCGCTACACCGCCGACGTGATGCTGCCCGACATGCTGCACGCGGCGGTGCTCCGCTGCCCGCACCCCTGCGCCAAGCTGCGCTCGCTCGACGTCGAGCGAGCCGCGGCCGAGCCGGGTGTCGGGGCCGTGCTCGCGCTCGCCAACCCGGGCGACAAGCTGATCTTCGCCGGGCAGGACGTCGCTGCCGTGGCCGCGACCCGGCCCGAGCAAGCCCAAGCCGCGCTCGCATCGATCGTGGTCGAGTACGAGCCCCTGCCCTTCGTGGTCGATACCCGCGCGGCCATGCGCGAGGGCTCGCCGCGCGTGCACGATGCGGCCGTCGAGGAGAAGCAGACCGGCGGTGACGAGCCGGGCTCGGCCAAGGCCGAAGGTCAGCTCGAGGGCAACGTCCGCTGGGGTCGCTCGCTCAAGCGCGGCGACGCCAAGAAGGCCCTACGAGCGGCCACGACCATCCACGAGGCCCGCTACGAGACCCAGTGCCACACGCACTCGGCCCTCGAGACCCACGGCTTGGTCGTGCGCTGGACCAGCGAGACCGAGGTCGAGATCTGGGCGTCGACCCAGTCGATCTTCGCCGTGCGCGACGAGTTCGCGGCGATGTTCGGGCTCGAGCCGGGCAAGGTCCGCGTCACCACCGAGTTCATGGGCGGCGGGTTCGGGGCCAAGTTCGGCGCCAATGCTCCCGGCAGCGCGATCGCCAAGATCGCGGGCGAGCTGGCTCGCAGCGCTCGCAAGCCGGTCAAGCTGATGCTCGATCGCCGCGACGAGCACCTGTGCACGGGCAACCGGCCCGACTCGATCCAAGACGTGAAGATCGGCGTCGACGCGAAGGGCCGGCTGACCGCCGTTCACGTCGTCGCTCATGGCACCGCCGGGATCGGCACGGGAGCTGGCGTGGGTCGCAGCGCGTTCGCGGTCTACGAGAAGATCCCCGACGTGCTGGTCGAGAGCGCCGACGTGTTCACCCACGCCGGTCCGGCCACGGCCTTCCGCGCGCCCGGGCACCCGCAGGGGGCGTTCGCGATCGAGTCCGCGCTCGACGAGCTGGCCCGCACGCTCGGCCGCGATCCCGTCGACTTGCGCCTCGCATACGACAGTCATCCCCTGCGTCGTCACCAGCTCGAGCTCGGGCGCGCGCGCTTTCGCTGGGACGAGCGGCGCAAGCTCAGCGCCGATCAGCGGGCCCGCAACACCCGGCTGCGCCGCGGGGTCGGTTGTGCGGTGTCGATCTGGGGTGACTTCGGCAGCGGCGAGGCATCGGTCGGCGTGCTGCTGCGCCGCGACGGCAGCGTCGAGGTCCGCGACGGCGTGCAGGACATCGGCGGTGGGATCGGGACCCTGATGGCTCAGGTCGTCGCCGAGGTGCTGCACCGTCCGGTCGAGCAAGTGAAGGTTCGGATCGGCGACAGCGAGCTCGGCCCCGGGGTCGGCAGCGGCGGCAGCAAGACGACCTCGTCGATCGTGCCCGCGGTCCGCCGCGCCGCCGAGAACATCAAGGAGCGGCTCGACGAGATCGCCGCGCAGAAGCTCGAGGCCAGCTCGCCGAGCAAGCTGCGCTGGTCGAGCGAGGGCGTCAGCCTCGGCCGCCAGACGATCAGCTGGGCGGACCTGTGCAAGTCGATCGAGGGCGAGTCGATCCTGTCGACGAGCTCGCGCCCGCGCACCTACGGCGCGCACCCCAAGGCGTTCCCGGGCTTCGACGCGCCGCAGATCGCCGGGGTCCAGTTCGCCGAGGTCGAGGTCGACACCTGGACCGGCGTGGTTCGCTGCACCGAGGTGCTCGCGGTCCACGACTGCGGTCGGGTGATCAACGAGCTGACGCTTCGCTCGCAGGTCAACGGCGGCGTCATCTTGGGGGTTGGCTACGCGCTGATGGAGCAGCGGATCATGGACAGCAACCTCGGCGTCATGCTCAACGCCAACTTCGAGCAGTACAAGGCCTGCGGGGCCAAGGACGTGCCGATGATCGATCTCGTGCTGACCGAGGTCGCGAGCGGAAACAACTGCGTCGGGGCGTACGGCATCGGCGAGCCCGCGACGATTCCGACCGCGGCCGCGATCGCCAACGCGGTCGGCGACGCGCTCGGCGTGCACGTGCGGAGCCTGCCGATCACCCCGGCCAAGGTGCTCGACGCGATCGCCCAGGCGAGCAAGGGGGCCAAGCAATGAAATCCTTCGCGCTGATCCGTCCCGCCAGCCTCGTGCGCGCGCGCGAGGCCGTGCTGCAAGATCCCGATGACCGAGCGCTCCGAGCCGGCGGCATCGATCTGCTCGACCGCATGAAGGAGGGCCTCGACGAGCCCGGGCTGCTGGTCGAGCTCGCGCGGGTGCCCGAGGCCGAAGGCGGCGCGCTGCTGCGAGGGATCGACAAAGTCGAGGGTCCATGCGTGCGCATCGGCGCGCTCACGACCCTGGCGGCGCTGGCCGAGCTCGCCGAGCTGCCTGGGCTCGAGGCCCTCCAGCAGGCCGCTCGCGAAGCAGCCACACCGAGCATCCGCAACAGCGCGACGCTCGGCGGCAACCTGCTGCAGCGGCCGCGCTGCTGGTACTTCCGCAGCCGCGAGCTCGTCTGCCTCAAGAAGGGCGGCGACGTGTGCCTCGCCCTGGTCGGCGACAACCGCTACCACGCGATCCTCGGCGCGGGTCCGAGCTACATCGTGCACCCCTCGAGCCTCGCTACCGCGCTGCTGGCCCTCGACGCGCGAGCGATCGTGTGGGGTGGCGGCAACGACCAGGCGGCGAGCGAGCGCACGCTCCCGCTCGCCGAGCTCTTCGTCGGCCCCGACAAGGACCCGACGCGCGAGCACGTGCTCGCGCCAGGCGAGATCCTGCTCGCGGTCGAGGTGCCCGAGATCGCCGGCATGCGCAGCGCCTACCAGGCCGTGCGAGAGAAGCAGTCGCACGACTGGCCCTTGGCCGAGGCCGCCGTGCGCATGCGCCTCGACGCGCAGGGCCGCATGCACGACGTCCGGGTCGCGCTCGGTCACGTCGCCCCCATCCCCTGGAGCGCCCCCGAGGCGGCCAAGCTGCTCGAGGGCCAGCAGCCCTCCGAGTCGCTGTTCGCCGAGGCGGCCGCGCTGGCTCTGAAACCGGCGTCGCCGCTCGACGGTAACGCATACAAGGTCCCGCTCACGCAGGGCCTCTTGCGCGAGGTCCTGCACCGCGCGTCGGGTCTGCCCCTCCCCGAGTGAGGGCCCATCGGACGAGAGGTCTCCGCCATGCCCGAGTTCATCCGCGTCGACAAGAGCCGCCCGGTCTGCAAGCACCTGCGAACCAAGGCCCTGCATGCTTACGGGGCCGACACGCACGATGCATTCCACACCAGCCGCTCGAGCGGCTACCAGTGCTTGCGAACCTGCTTCGTGACCGGACCCGATCAACGCCTGTGCGCACCCGAAGAGTGTCAACCAGGCCGCCGATGCTTCGAGCCTCGCTGAGGCCTGCGCGGCCTAGCCCGACCCGACTACGACTGCGCCGTGATTCGATCCCTCGCCTGGGCGACCGACGTCCACCTCGACCACCTGCCGGCGGTCGAGGGCTTGCTCGCGTTCGCCGATCAGCTCGGCGGCGGCAACCCCGACGCGGTGCTCTTGACCGGCGACATCTCGGTCGCCGCTCGCCTCGAGGTCGACCTCGAGCTGATCGTCGATCAGCTCGGCAGCCCGCTCTACTTCGTGCTCGGCAACCACGACTTCTACGGCAGCAACATCGAGCGGGTCCGTGATCGCGTGCGCCGGCTCTGCGCCGACGAGTCGCTGCTGCGCTGGCTGCCCGAGGCCGGCGTCGTGCGGCTGACCGACAAGACCGCGCTGGTCGGCGTCGACGGCTGGGGTGACGCCCGCTGCGGCAACTGGGCTAGCTCGCCGGTCCGCCTGAGCGACTTCGTGTTGATCGAGGATCTCGTGCTGCGCTCGCGCGAGGAGCTGGTCGCCAAGCTGCGCGCGCTCGGGGACGCCGAGGCCCTGCGCGCCCGCAAGCTGCTCGAGCAGGCCTTGCCGCGCTACACCGACATCTACTTCGCGACCCACGTGCCGCCCTTCGAGGAGGCGTGCTGGAACGAGGGCGAGACGCCGGGGCCCGAGGACAACTGGTCGCCATGGTTCGTGTGCATGGCCGTCGGCGAGGTGCTCCGCGAGATGGCCAAGCGCTGGCCGGACCGTCGCATCACCGTGCTCTGCGGGCATACCCACGGCGGCGGCACGGCGAAGATCCTGGATAACCTCGAGATCATCACTGGCGAGGCGAACTACGGGCGCCCGCAGGTGCAGCGGCTCTTGCGGCCGGAGTAGAGCGCCGGCTCGATCCCCGCTCCCGCGCCGAATGATCGATCTGGAGCGCTCGCGGCACCTCGAAGGGGCCATGCGGCGCATCCTCGCCCCCCTCATCCCCCTCGCGCTCGCACTCCTGCCCGCTTGCGGTGGCCCGACCGATGACGGCCAGCAAGGCGAGTGGCCCGAGCCGCAGTGGCCGACGCTGCGCTCGGAGCAGCCGCACGACACCGCGCCGCAGCTCGACGCCGACGAGGTCCAGGCGTTCGCGCAGGACAACCGGCTGTTCGCGCTCGACCTCTACCACCAGCTCCGCCAGGACCCGGACAACTCCGGCAAGAACCTGCTGCTCTCGCCCTACAGCATCCGCACCGCGTTCGGGATGCTCTACGGTGGTGCCACTGGTCAGGGCCGCGACGAGATCACGGACGCGCTGCACTTCTCGCTCGACGGCGAGCGTCAGCACGTCGGCTTCAACTGGCTCGACGACTCGCTCGCCGCCCGCCAGCTGCCGGCCGAGGAGTCCGATTATGAGACCCTCGACCCCGTGGTCGTCCTGCCGGCCAACGCGGTGTTTGCCAATCGCAACCTCGCCGAGCAGATCAAGGCGCCCTACCTCGATCTGCTCTCGATCCATTACGGCGTGGGCGTCCGGCTCGCCGACTTCGACGGGAACCCCGAGGGCGAGCGCGAGAAGATCAATGAGTGGGTCGAGGCACGCACCCGCGGGCTGATCCCCGAGCTGCTGCCCAACCTGCCCGAGCTCACCTCGATGGTGCTGATCAACGCGCTCTACCTCAAGGCGCCCTGGGCCGCGCCCTTCGACGGGCCCACTCTAGATCGGGACTTCTTCGCGCTCGATGGCTCGACCCAAACGGTCGATATGATGGCGCACCTCGGCATGAACGCCAGCTACGGGGAGGGCGAGGACTACCAGATCGTCGCGATGCCGCTGCGTAACCCCGACCTCGAAGTGATCGCCTTGCTACCAACCGGCGACTTCACGAGCTTCGAGGCGACCCTCGACGAGACCCGCCTCGCCCAGACCCTCGCCAGTCTCCAATCGAGCTACGTCGGCGTCGAGATGCCCAAGCTCTCGGTCGCCTGCACCTTCTCGCTCCGCGAGGCGCTCATGGGCCTGGGGCTGGTCACGCCCTGGTCGGGTGGATCCTTCGAGGACATCGGGGGTGTCGACAAGCTGTTCGAGGTCCACCACCAGACGGTGATCAAAGCCGACGAGGACGGCGTCGAGGCTGCGGCTGCCACCGCGATCGTGCTCGACGACGAGGTCGGCGGCGGCGAACCCGAGCTCACGATCCGGCTGGATCGGCCCTTCTTCCTGATGATCCGCGACGATCCGACCGACACATTGCTCTTCTTTGGCCGCGTGCTCGATCCCACCGGCGCGTGAGCCGGCCGAACAGTGTGCATAGCGAGCACCCGGCAAAGCGCGAGTTCTGCCGGGTGCTCGCACGCTGGGTGACCTACGCTCTAGCCATGACCACTCGCTTGCTGCTCCCGCTCACTGCCCTGCTCTTCGTCCCTCTCGCCTGCACGAGCGACGACGCCGGCCCCGGCGACACCAATGACGGCGAGTTCGCCGAAGCCCGCTCCGAGCAGCCCCACGACCAAGACCCGCAGATCACCCCCGAGCAGGCGCTGGCGCTGGCCGACGACAACCACGCGCTCGCCCTCGACCTCTACCACCAGCTCCGCGAGGGCCAAGCCGCCGGCCAGGGCTTCTCGATCTCGCCCTACAGCAT
>CBFGLP010001359.1:0-2805 GCA_965649595.1 uncultured Myxococcales bacterium
CGAGCCGCCCTCGCCCGCGTCGGTGCCGAGCACCTGCGCGATCGAGACGTCCTCACGCTCAGCGGCGGCGAGCTTCAGCGGGTCTTGCTCGCCCGCCTGCTCGCGACCGCCGCTCCCTTGCTGATCCTCGACGAGCCCACCACCGCGCTCGATGTTGGTCATGCGCTCGCCTTGCTCGAGCTGTGCCGCGAGCTCGCGCAGTCCGGCCACGGCATCCTGCTCTCCTTGCACGAGCTCGAGCTCGCCCGCCGCTATGGAGATCGGGCGCTGCTCTTGTGCGGCGACGATCGAGGCACCCACATGCTCGGCCCCTGTGCCGAGGTGCTCGAGCCCGAGCGCCTCGCCGAGGTGTTTGCCGTGCATGTCGAGCTCACTGCGGGTCAGCTGCGTTTTTCGGCTCCACCCAGGTAGCCTCGCGCTCGTGCATCGCTACCTCGTGGGCCTCGCCCTGCTCAGCACCTTCGCCTGCGCTCGCACCCCAGAGCCCAGCTGCACCCCGCTCGGCACCATGCCGGGCCCCGAGGACTTCGATCGCGTCGGCTCGCCCGAGCACCCGACCTTCCTGATCAGCGCCGCTGCTCGCCGCGAAGCCCAGAGCGACGCCGACAACGGCATCTGGGCGCTCGAGTGGCCTCGAGGCGCCGCCATCCGCCTCGCGTTGGTCGGCCGAGATCGCTGCAGCTTCCATCCGCACGGCATCACCACTGCCGAGGTCGAGCCCGGCCGCTTCGAGCTGTGGGTCATCAACCATCACGACGACGGCGACCTCGAGCTCCCACCCGAGCAGTGCCAGCGCACCAACCGGCACGTGATCGAGCACTACCGAGTCGAGCTCCAAGCCGGCGAGCTGCACTTCATCGAGCGCCTGACCTCCCCGCTGCTCACCAACCCCAACGACCTCGACGCCACGCCCGACGGTCGCCTATGGATCTCCAACAACCCCGGCTGGGAGAAGCCCAGCGAGCTGATCGGCGACATGCTCTGGGGCCGCAAGCGCGGCCGCGTCGTCCACTACGACCCCAGCCGCCCCGAGCCCGAGCGCTGGCGCGTCGCCATGGATCGCCTGCTCTACGCCAACGGGATCTTGATCGAAGCGCAGGAGCAGGGCGGCCTGGTCCTGTGGGTTGCCAGCGCGCGCGGCCAGCTCGACCGCCACCTGCTCGGCGACGACGGCACCGTCCTCCCGAACCAACCCCGACTCCGGCCCGCCCCGAAGCTCGGCGGCACCCTCGACAACCTCATGGAAGCCGACGGCGCCGTGTGGGTCGCCGCGCATCCCAAGTCGCTGGCCTTCATCCGCCACCGCGAGGACCCGGCGGAGCACGCTCCCACGCGCATCTACCGTGTCGATCGCAGCGAGGATCCCCACACCGCCGAGGTGCTCGAGGTGACCCAAGGCCAGGCCAACGCCGGCTCGACCGTCCTGCCCGTGGACGGGGGCTCGGTGGTGATCGGGCAGGTCTTCGACGAGGGCCTACGCGTGTGCCCGCGAGGATGAACTTGCCTCTTGCCAGACCCGGGCCGGCTGCCCATACTCGGTCGGCAAGCAACCAACCGTCACGGCAGCCAACAACACCAGGGGGGTGCATTGGCGTTCGACGTGGGTACGGAAGGTGCAGATTGCGTGTCGCGGGCCCAACGCCGCGTAAAAACGTAGGGAAAACACAGCTGCCAACGACAGCAACTACGGCCGCATGGCCGTTGCCGCCTAATCAGCGGTAAGTCAGTGGGTGAGGTGCTCCAGTAGCACACTGACTTCATCACGGGAGCTGGCGAGTCGGATGTCCCGGACGACTCGTGAGACTTAGGGACTGGCTCAATCCGAGGGCCTGCCCGTGGGCATGCGGATGAGCGAGATCCAAGTACACAGGCTACACACGTAGAGGTCGCATCAGAAGGCTCGCGGACCCGGGTTCGACTCCCGGCGCCTCCAACCACTTTTCCCCTGTGATTTCAGGGGCTTGGTTTGCTACGTAGCAGCCAGCGTAGCAGCCCTCTTCCGCCAGGATCCACCGCGCCAACTCGGGATAGTTGGCAGGTGGAACCGGGCGGAAAGTCGCGACTGCTTCGGAGCGCGTGGACCAGGGAATCGACGTGTAGAGATCGAACGCCGCCCGCTCGCCGCTGCCGGTGTGGGTCACGGGTAGAAGGTGCTCGCGCTGCGCTCCATCGGCCTGAGCGAGCGAGATGAAGGTGCGCCGCGTGTCGTGAAAGCGGCGGTGTGGGATGCCGAGCAGCTCGAGATCTCGAGCGAAGCGCTTGCCCACCTGGTCCTTCGTCCGCATCGCGCCGGCGTCACGGTGTCGATGCGAGCCGTTGCCACCCCTCGATCGCGGGCTCGGGATCACGCAGTCGTCGGGACGCGGCGTCCAACCGACTGCCCGCTCGAATCCCTCCCTCTTCCAGCCCGCGAGGACGAGCTCGAGCAAGGGATGCACCGGGACCTCGCGCGGGACATCCGTCTTGGTCTCGTGCTCGTAGCTGTGGGCGACGACGAGCTTCGAGAGCGGCTTGGCGGCGAGCCAATGCCGCCAACAGACGCCCGCGACTTCGCCGAGCCGAAGGCCACCCAGGAACACGATCGCGTAGAGCACCCGACGATCCGTCGGCAAGCGCGGATCCGAGATGAGCTGAACGATCTCCTCGCGCTGGTAGAGCGCGGTCGATCGCCACTCGGGATCCTTGTCGCCTGAAGGACCGAGGTGCTTGCGGTGCACGTCCCAGGGGTTCTCCGAGATCACCTCGTCGTCGAGCAAGTCGGCGAAGAGTGAGCGCGCGGTGCTGTGGATGTTGCGGATGGTTCGG